>CAJQNM010000817.1 GCA_905479665.1 uncultured Saprospiraceae bacterium | reverse complement strand
AGATTGTGCTGATGTGAAGCACCTCTTTTATTATGGAGCGGGAGTGAACACTCCGGCCTCGAGAGAAATTGTGCAGCAGCTGTTTACCCCATTGTTTCCCCAGGCGACAATTCTAGTCGAGTCTGATATACTCGGGGCAGCACGAGCACTATGTGGCAGAGGGCCTGGAGTTGTGGCCATTCTCGGTACAGGCAGTAATGCGTGTCAATATGATGGAGAGAAGATTATTGCATCGGCGGTAAATCTGGGATATCTACTCGCCGACGAGGGAGGGGGGTATGATATTGGAAAACGTCTTCTTCGAGCATACTACTATGGTCAGATGCCCAGAGAACTATCCCTTCGCTTTAGCGAGATCGCACCCGAAAGCACTGGAAAACTTGTCCAAACGCTTTATCAAGAGGCAGCTCCCAACCGCTATATTGCTTCTTTTACGCGATTTGCCATTGAAAACAGGGAAGATGAATTTGTAAAGGAAGTCGTACGATCTGCTTTTCAGTCTTTTACACATGATCATTTATTGAAATATAAAAGTTCTCTCAAAATTCACTTCGTGGGATCAATAGCTTCTTACTTTTGCGCCGAATTGAATGAGGTACTTGCTCAGTCAAGTCTGACTCTCGGTGAAGTGATCCAAAAGCCCATCCGTGGTCTTGCCAAGTACCATCAAGATGATACACTATGGGAAACACAGTAAAGCGTATTGCAGTATTTTGCTCAGGAGGTGATGCACCCGGAATGAACGCTGCCATCCGAGCCGTTGTACGAATCGGAAATTACCACGATTTGCACGTCTACGGCATTTACAATGGATACGATGGCTTGATCAAGGGTGACATTACCCGGCTGGAAAAAGGCGACGTAGCCAATATCATACATAAGGGAGGGACGGTACTTAAGACCGCGCGTTGCGCAGAATTTATGACTAAGGAGGGTCGGCAAAAGGCCTACAACACACTGATGGCCAACGACATCGATGCCATTATTGCGATCGGTGGAAACGGCACATTTACCGGAGCCAGCATCTTTTATTCAGAGCATAAATTTCCTGTGATCGGTATACCGGGCACGATCGACAATGATATTTTTGGTACAGATTACACCATTGGCTTTGACACTGCGGTAAATACAGCCATTGATTCTGTAGATAAGATTCGCGACACTGCCGATTCACACAATCGCCTCTTTTTTATCGAAGTGATGGGCAGGGATTCTGGATATATCGCCCTCTACACCGGTCTCGGCAGCGGAGCAAGTGGTATCATGATTCCGGAATCTACGATAGATGTCGATGTATTGGTCAAGGAGCTGGAGAAGATGGTGATCAAGAAAAAACTCTTTGGATTAGTGATCGTGGCCGAGGGCAATGAAAATGGCAATGCGCAGGAAATAGCGGACCTCATCGCAAAACGCTTCTCGGATTATGAAACCAAAGTCGCAGTGATCGGTCATCTCCAGCGAGGTGGGTCTCCCACTGCGATGGACAGAGTACTTGCGACACGCATGGGGCATGGAGCGGTTGAAGGATTGCTAGCGGGTCAGAAAAATGTGATGTGCGGCATCCACAACAATGAAGTAGTCTTCGTACCACTTAAAGACGCGATCAAAAAGATCAAGCCCATTGATGATTCACTTCTCTCTTTGCCTGCTAAATTGAGTTAAGCCGATGGCGTTTCTGGTCGTATATGTCACACATCCCGACGAGGAGACTGCTCGTCAGATTGCGAATCAAATCCTGCACGAGCGACTTGTGGCATGTGTAAATCTACACGCCATTCATTCGCAGTATTGGTGGCAAGACAAAATAGAGGAGGCTGGCGAGTGGGTCACTTTGTTTAAAACACGGATGCTGATGGCTGAAAAATTAGAAAAGAGACTGCTGGAGTTGCACCCGTATGAAGTGCCTTGCATCGTGCGATGGGAAGTAACAGCGAACGCAGATTACGAAGAATGGATTATTCGGGAGACAGAATAAAATACATTTCACTATTTTCGGCGGCTTGATAACTTTTACTCAATAAAAAAGAAGAAAAGATGGCAACGAAAGGTGTAATTGGTATTCTCACGGGAGGCGGAGATGTACCCGGGCTTAATCCGGCAATACGTGCGGTAACCATTCGAGCATTGCGAGAGGGTTATAAAGTCATCGGTCTGCGACGTGGTTGGGGTGGCATTATTGATGTGATCCGTGATAAAGATTACGACAATAGCGAAAATTTTCTGGAGCTCACCAAACAAGTGGTTGATAAGGCTGCGCGGACAGGCGGAACCTTCCTGCACACCAGTCGCACCAAGCCAAGCAAAGTGTCTAGGGACTCTGTGCCGGTGCATCTCCAAGATTCGTACACCGACGAGATCAATGATCTTACCCCTGAAGTGATCAAGAATTTGGAGTGGATTGGCATTGATCATCTCATCGCCACAGGAGGTGACGATACCCTGAGCTATGCCGTGCATCTCAATGATCTTGGCGTGAAGGTCAATGCCATACCCAAAACGATGGACAATGATGTACCGGGCACCGATTATTGCATCGGCTTCAGTACCTGCATCTCCCGAACCATCGCCCTAACCAATAATCTACGTACTTCAGCAGGCTCACATGAACGAATTATGGTATTGGAGGTCTTTGGTCGCTATGCCGGTTTTACAGCGATGCTACCTACCATGGCAGGTGCGGCTCACCGCTGTGTGATCCCTGAGCATGAATTTGATGTAGTTAAGTTGACTGAAATGTTGGTACGAGATCGCCGTGACAATCCTAGCAACTATTCTGTAGTATTGGTGTCAGAAGGAGCCAAAATCAGTGGTGAGAACATGATGTTTCAGGATTCTGAAAAAGATGCATACGGACATGCAAAATTGGGTGGCATCGGAGATATTGTCTCGAATCAGATTAAAGAACACTCGGGTCAATTTAATAATGGCAGAAAGCTAAATACCATCAGTCAGAAATTAGGCTATATGGTACGCTGTGGTGATCCCGACGCGATGGATGCGATTGTCCCTATGGCCTATGGCACGCTAGCCTTTGACTTAATCAAGAAGGGCGAAAGTGGTAAGCTTGTATGCCTGCAGCATGGGCAATATGGCAGTGTGCCAATTAGCACAGTGACCAGCATGAGCAAGGTGGTGGATGTGGAAAAACACTACGACACGGAGCGCTACCATCCGTTCTACCACGATTTGGACGGACTACCGATGATGATCATGACGACGAAGTATTCGGTGTAGATATTGATTTACAAGGAGCAGTAGACGTTGAAACAATAATATGATCAACAAATTTTTACTGCTTTCTTCGGCCTTTCTGGCTTGTTCCCTGTACTGGGTGTCTTGTACTTCGACGACTTCCCATGTCGACACTGAGACAGATGTCCCGGAGACGTTCATGAAGTTGTGCGCATCTTGTCATGGTGAAGACCTAACGGGAGGTATTGCTCAGAGCCTCCTGGATGGCTCTTGGCAATTTGGCTCGGGAAGATCCGATATCATGAGGTCGATAAAATTTGGCTATCCACATCATGGCATGCCCTCGTGGGGAGCCATGCTGGCGGATGCCGAGATCGATTCTTTGGTGAGCTTCTTAATGAATGAGGAAGCACGCTTGGGGATCTCCAAGCCGTCCATTCCCGCTACGTTAGAGACTCAGGACTATTCTGTCAAAGTTGAGGAATGGGCCGATGGTTTGGACATACCATGGAGCATTGATTTTGCGGGTCCCAACCGAGCATTGATCACGGAGCGCGGGGGAAGATTACGCATTGTAGAGGACGGAGTGCTCCTTCCGGATTCCGTTGCTGGTATTCCCAAAGTTCAGGCGAGGGGGCAGGGCGGGCTCCTTGATGTGGCGGTAGATCCTAACTATGATAGTGAACCTTGGATATACTTAGCCTTTAGCCACGGCCAAGGGACAGTTGTTGAGGATGGAGAAGAGTTGGTCCCATCCATGACTTCCATAGTGAGGGGAAAGATCATCGATAAGACGTGGAGTGATCATGAAGTAATTTTTGAAGCGCCCTACGAAACCTACAAAACAGCACGCTGGCATTTTGGTAGTCGCATCGTCTTCGACCCTGAGGGGTATCTCTATTTTAGCATCGGCGATAGAGGAACTTCTGAAGATGCGCAAGACATTGGAAAACCCAATGGCAAGGTGCACCGTATTCATCGGGATGGACGGATACCAAGATCCAACCCCTTTTATGGTCAGTCTGATGTTGCGCAAACCATTTACTCCTATGGCAATCGCAATCCACAAGGATTGGCCGTGCACCCGGAAACCGGGCACCTTTGGGCCACGGAACATGGACCCCTGGGAGGTGATGAACTCAATCTCATTCTACCGGGACGAAACTATGGTTGGCCGGTCATTAGCTACGGGATCAACTACAACGGTGCCATCATCACGGAGCTGACCCGTAAAGAAGGCATGGAGCAGCCCATCTTCTTTTGGAAACCCTCCATAGCCACGTGTGGATTAGACTTCTATCGTGGAGATATTTTCCCAAAATGGAAAAACCGTCTTCTCGTCGGTGCGCTCAAAATGGAAGAATTGCAATTGCTCGATATTGAGAAAGACCGAGTGATGTATCGTCAAACCATACTTAAGAATGCCGGACGTGTGCGAGATGTAACCACTGGCCCAGACGGAGCCATCTACGTAGTCCTTAACAGACCGGGCAAAGTGCTGCGCTTAAGCCAGTAGATAATTACAATAGAAATTCAGGGTTTCGCACCTCATTAATTACGCTAGAAATTAAACCGGTGTCGATTGGTAAGGGCATGATTCCTTCAGGATCGTGCCAAATCAGAAATCATACCCAAGCGCAAGACCAAAAACTATTCCTCTACCCACATTGGTGGCAGCCCCTCCGGCAATTGATCCCCAGGCACTGAGACGATCATTCAGTTTGTATCCAAGCTTGAATGTCAGTGCCAAGTACGATTGATCATTAATATATAATCCGGTCAAACGTGCATTGCCATCAAGGGCTTCGCTTCGGGCCTCATCTACCTGGCCCAGAGATGACATATTTGAGGCAGCCAAAATCGCCACGAGTTTCTTTTTGATACCGAACGAAGTGCCTAGCTGAGCCTGCAGGATAAAACGATCTAAATAATCTCCCCCTTGCAGCGTATATCCTATTTCACCACTGAAGAAATAGTTGCTTTTGCCCACACCGACAAGCAAAGAAGGCGTGATGCTTGCAGTAGAATAGTCTGATTGCAAACCTGTATTGTCGTCATACTTGCTCGTAGCCAACTGGCCCAGTAGTTTTGTGGAAAAGACGATTCCATCCCGCTCCACTATTTGATAGGTCAGTGCGATGGATGTATTGCCAAGGGCATTGAGAGTGCCTTTTTCGGGAGCAAATTTCGACCACCCACTCGCTAAATCCCCACTAGACTGTAGGTGATATGGAAGGACAGCCGTGGCTGTAAGCTTGCCCGTTAGTCCATATTCCAGATAGAGGGACAAAATATTGTCAGATATGGACCTCGGAAGCTCGATGGGAGAATCTCCTCCATTGTGCAGTGACGAATACGTAAAAAGTGTTGTGCCCAGTTGTACATAGCCACTTCCTTGTGCATGGACCCATGCCTGTTGTGCAAAACTGGTTTGAGCCAGAAGGAAAGTGATGCAGAGGCAAAGCAAGTATTTCATTCTTCGAGATTGAATTTCAATATGGCCAAAAATGTATTTGTCGCCCCTTAATTTTCGCACTTGCTCACTCAAATGTCGCTGAACATATAGATCATAGGTTTTGTCAGGCTGCTCTTTGATATTTTCTTATCAGGAATTCTGCCGTAGTCCCATTACTTCCATCCAAGGTCAGATCAGCTTTGAGACGCTCGGCAAAGGCCTTGATTAACCTTAGTCCAAAACTCTTCTTTCCCACTGTCGTTGGGTCGTATCCCACTCCGTCATCACTCACAATTAAACGCAGCACCGAGTCTGAAAACTCCTCTAGTCTGACGAGCACCATTCCCTCCTGATCGTTGGGAAAAGCGTACTTCAAAGAATTGGAGACAAGTTCGTTTATGATCAAACCTACTGGAATGAGGGTATCGACATCCAGACTGATTTCACAAATATCTAGTTCCAGTTTTACCTTCTTTTGATCTACTCTGTAGGAAGAAAGTAGTCCGCTAGTCAGCTGTTGCAGATACTGCCGCACTTCGACAGCAGCAAGATCACTACTATCCTGATAGAGATTCTGATGAATGAGTGCCATCGACCTCACACGATTATGTCCTTCATCCAGAGCTTGTTGCGCCATCTTATCGGTGACACTTCTAGACTGGAGTCTCAGCAGGCTAGAAATGACCTGGAGATTGTTTTTCACACGATGATGAATTTCCTTTAGTAGAAATTCCTTGTCCTCGAGCGACTTAGAGATGACTGATTTCTGAACCTCCAATTCGGATTTGGTCTGCTTGAGCTTAGCTCGGCTTCGATAAATCCAGATGAGAAACGCAAGAAGAGTGAGAAAACTGGCAGCTACAATTTGTAGGTTCTTTTTAGATTGGGCCAGGCGAAGTTGTTGCAATTCATTCTGCACAGAGAGTTGGTCCATTTCAGTTTCGCGTTCTACTTTTTCGAAGGCCGTGAGGGCATCTATTCGGAGGGCCTGCTCGCTAATACTGGCATTTAGTACGCTGTCCTTAAGCCTGGTGTAGTTGGTGAGGTACCTGTGGGCCTCTCGATATTTACCTGTTTCAGCGGCGATTTTAGATTTAAGGTGGTAGGCCTCCTGCTGCTGTTCGGGGAGCCTGTATTTATTTGCCAGATCTAGTCCTTCCGCTAGTACAGAGCTTGCTTCATTAAATGATTTCCTTTTGAAAAGACAGGAGCCCAATTGGATCAGCGAGGCCGACAGCAATTCATTTTGTTGATATTTTTTTCTGTTTTCAACGCTCTTCCGGAGGGAAATTTCTGCACCTTTCAGGTCTCCCATCATCTCCAACAAACGCCCCCGATTCTCGTACACATACCCCAAACCAATGGTATCTTTCAGTGCTTCATTCAGCCCCTCTTGCAATTCAAAGTAAAGGAGTGCTTCCTCAAAAGCTTCGATTTCGCCATAGACATTCCCCAAATTATTATAAACATCAGCCATACCCATAGAGTCTTTCGATTCTCGAAAAATACGCAATGCCATTTCATAGGTTTCCACCGCTTTGTCAAATAATTTTAGTCTGCGATAAAGTCCCCCCTTGGCATTTTCTGTCATCGCCACACTGGACATTTTACCCTCGTGTTCATAATAATTTCTCGAAGCATTGGCCCACTCAATGGCTCCTCTGTAATCGAGAAAGCCCTTATGTATTATGACCAGTTGGTAGGCGGCATTGGCCATCAGAGATGTATCCTGAAGGTGAAGGGCCTGAGCATAAACGGTATCAAGATGCACCTTTGCCTGATGAAAGTCGCCCTGGTTTTTATATGAGGTGCCATAGTAGTAGTGCGCTATGCGCGTCCACTTAGACCACTTGTTTTTCTTTGCGATGGCCATCATATCATTCGTCAATTGCACAGCCAGCTCCATGTTTTGATAGGTGTTGGGCCAGATGACACTGTAGTAGATTAGCATCTTGGCCGTATCAGTCGTTTCTGGATGGTCGAGCAAGCTCCTGAGACTGTCCAAGTGTGGGTTTTGGGCAGAGCAGGAGGAGCCCAGAATCCCTAGGAACAAAGTGACAAGAAGAATTACTCTTTGAGAAAAAATCAAAATCGCTACAATCTACTCATCATAAGTTAGACAGATTCTCTGGGTTTCCACGCATTGATCCTCAATTTGGCAGCAAATAGGTAAAACCTAGCTGGCTCCTATTTCAACCTCATACGTCGTCCGTGTCGGAATTTGCCTCCATCCATAAATTGATTTTGTAAATTAAGGGTAGCTCCGGAAAGAAATTTTGATGAGTCCGTGAACGAGGTCTCGGAGGTACTCTTAAGATTACTGCCTTACTAAAAAACTAATGTCCATGAAACGAAGAGATCTCTTACAGAAAATAGGAATGGCTTCCCTAGCTGGAATAGCCATGCCATCGGCAGGGCATGCAGCTGAAGGCTCAAACTACGAAAGAGCCACCAAAGGTCTGCCGCCTCTAAAAATCACCAAGGTAAAAGCAATCGCAACGTGCCCACATGGGATCGAATTAATTGTGGTGAAAGTGG
>CAJQNM010000816.1 GCA_905479665.1 uncultured Saprospiraceae bacterium | reverse complement strand
AAGTTATCGTAAATTTCCAGTCGACGTTTACCTTACTCTAAACGGGGATACGGGATACGTAAGAAATAGATTTTATAACGAAGATAATCCACTCAACAACCAATGGTTATTTGGAGGTGGGCTTGGTCTGGATATTATACTCTATACGAAGTACGCTTTCCAGATCGAATTCAGCCGCAACCACTGGAATGAAAATGGAGTTTTTATCAATGCTCGCACCAAGCTCTAATGAAAGTATTTGTATTTGGGCGAAAGATAAACCCCGATCAAGTCTCGACGATCAAGGGATTTCTTGAAAAGCTTCGGCAAGAAAAAACGGAGGTTCATATTTTTGAGCCCTATCTCACAGTACTTAAGGATCATCTTAAACTGGAGGAAGAGTATGCTACCGTGGCTACCACTGAAGAGCTTCGGGCATTGATGCCTGACTTTGCCATCACACTCGGAGGTGACGGAACAATTCTCACGGCCGCCACCGTCATCAGGGACACCAACATCCCAGTCATCGGTCTCAATCTTGGTCGCCTAGGATTTCTTGCAAGCATCGAACAAAAATATATCGATCGAGCATTCGAAATGCTCTCGCAGGGCGAATATCGGCTGGAATCACGCTCTCTGTTGCGACTTGATTCTAATCTGCCACTCTTTGATGACATTCGTTTTGCCCTTAACGATTTTACCATCCTCAAGAGGGATAATTCTTCCATGATTATTATCCATACTTTTCTCAATGATGAATTCCTAAATTCCTATTGGGCGGATGGCTTGATTGTCTCAACTCCTACGGGATCTACGGGATACTCACTCAGCTGTGGCGGTCCTATCGTATTTCCGGAATCTCGCAGCATGGTGATCACACCGGTCGCACCACACAATCTCAACGTGCGCCCAATTATCATACCGGACGACTCGAAAATTAGCTTTAAGGTCGAGGGTCGTACCGAAAACTTTCTCTGCACACTCGATTCGCGTTCTGAGATCATCACTGATCAGTACAAGCTAGCAATAGACAAGTGTGATTTTAGCATCAAGCTGGTCAAGCTGGAAGGGATGTCGTTTTCCCGGACGATGCGCAATAAGCTCCTTTGGGGCCACGACACCAGAAAATTTTCTTAGCGCGGTAGCGTTTCTAAACAAGTTGTTATAATTTGCTATTCATTTGTAAGAGGAATAGGTAACCCGAGTACACGATTGCTGGAGATGCAACAATCAAATTTATATCAGACTGAGGTTTATGATCAATTTCATGAAATTGAAGAGACCGCATTTCGTGATATTATCCAGTTTTACGAGCATAACAAGGAGTCTATCGACAATCTGGATATCATGGCACATCTGGAGGTGCGCAGCGTCTATGCCATGGCCTTGTTTGAGACCAGTCGCTACAGGGATTTCATCAAGCTTGCGCAAGACTATTTAGAGACACTGATCTTTCATAATATTCAATTCCTCAATGGAGAGGACGTGTACCAAAAGATTCTCTTTAAGAAGGCTGCAGCCCATTATCAGTTGTTGGAATATACCAGAGCAGAGAAAATCTTGTGGGACCTCGTCCGGATAAACCCAGACAATTCCGTAGCCTCTTTCTTGCTCAAGAGAAGTATCATACACAATCAGCCCAACTACATTTCACAACTGAAAGGTGCAAGCATTTTGCTCTTTCTCGTCTCAGTTGCCTTGATTGCTGGTGAGCTCTTGATTGTGCGACCATTTTTCGAAGCATGGGCATTCCATTTTGAATTTGCCCGGACGGCAATTTTTATGATTGGTTTTCTTTTATTGGTTGTTTCCGACGGCCTTCATCGTCTCCTCACCTTTCGCAAGGTAAACCTGGCTTTACAGAAAATACGCGAAGGGCAACATTGAAAAATGTGGTAAGTCAAGCACCCTTTTCAAACGAAGAGTTACAACACTATAGCCGACACCTTCTTGTGCCCGATATCGGACTCAGTGGCCAGTTGAAACTGAAGAATGCTCGTGTACTTGTTGTGGGTGCTGGTGGTTTAGGCTGCCCGGCACTACAGTATCTGGCTGCTGCCGGAGTTGGCACAATCGGTATCGTTGACGATGACATAGTTCAGACGAGTAATCTGCACCGACAAATCCTGTACGGTATAGATGACATCGGTCGTGCAAAAGTAGAAGTGGCAACTGCCCGCCTCGCCAAAATTAATCCCCACATTTCGATTCATCCCCACCGAGTGCGTCTTTCTCGTCAAAATGCAGCAGCCCTGGTCACGAACTATGATATCGTGCTGGATGGCACCGACAATTTTCCCACACGCTACTTGGTAAATGACCTCTGTGTCTTGCATCACAAAACAAATGTGTATGGATCCATTTTTCGCTTTGAAGGCCAAGTCGCTGTTTTCAATCATCAAAGAGGCGATGGCACCTACGGACCAAATTATAGAGATCTTTTCCCCATACCACCTCCTCCTGGCATGGTGCCAAGCTGCGCTGAGGCAGGTGTACTCGGTGTCTTGCCAGGTATCATCGGGGCCCTTCAAGCCAATGAGGTGATAAAACTTGTGACCGGCGTGGGCATTCCTCTTGATGGAAAGCTCCTTTTGTTTGATGCGCTCACCATGATGACTCGCCAGCTCACTATTCCTCTAGCTAATCCTAGACCGATCATTGAAGAATTGATCGACTACGAATCATTCTGTGGTGTTTCTGAGATGCCAATCACGGCCCCGGAGATCACCGTAGAGGAGCTGCAGCGGATGCAGGATGAAAGGGTCGACTTCCAACTGGTCGACGTGCGAGAAGTACATGAATATGAAATCTGCAATCTTGGGGGCAAATTAATCCCCCTGTCTGCCTTGTCTGATCGGTATGAAGAAGTAAGCCGAAAGAAGCTTGTCGTCATGCATTGTCGCAGTGGTCAGCGCAGTGCTAAAGCAATTGCAGAACTGACCAAAAAACATGGCTTCAACAATTTAGTAAATCTGCAAGGTGGTTTGCTGGCTTATGCAAATCAGATCGATCCAAGCATACCATCGTACTAAACACTAGCGCAATAGTGCGACCTCTCGGGCGTACACTTTACGCCCTGTACCCGTTTGCTCCACTTCTATCAAATAAGAAAAAACTCCTGGAGGCATGATTTGGCCATTTACCTTCCCATCCCACCCCAGATTGGGATCGGTCGACTCAAAAAGCAATGCGCCCCAACGATCAAAAACCATGAGACGATAGTCAACGATGGCATCGGCAAAAACAAACTCGGGGCGAAAAATCGCATTATTCCCTCCCGGTACAAATGCAGTGGGTAAGTAGACTTGTACCTGCTGTTCGAGGCACGCAAGATTTGAGGTTGCTACAAGCTCATCGGCTCCAGTGGCATCCTGATGTATGGCCTTAAGTTGGTAGCATGCATCAAGGGCATCATTCTGTGGATCAACACTCTCCATAAAACTGCCTTGATTGAGATCTGGCATGGTAATCTCCTCCGAGGTTCCACCTGAAATCTTACACAAGACCAGTGATTGCAAATCGCGTCCCGTTATTTCGAAGGGTGTCCAGCTGATCAGGTTATTATTTTGATCGTCGGTGGCTACCGTAAGTTGAATGCTCCTTGCCAGACCACTCGTGCCAACATTCCCGCAAGCATCAACCGCATTAAATTCATACGCATATGCTTGTTCTTGTGGACTGGCTTGAAGATCTTCAAACAGGTTCATATCCGTGATGGGAAACTCATTGTCGCTTAAGATTTGAAAGTTTACGCCATCGTCGCTACGAACTAAATCAAGCGAATCCAGATCAGAATCTGAAGAAATAGTCCATTGCACTTCAATCGTCTGCCCGCTCACAGTAATATTGTCTATGCGCAAGTCACTTAAGGGTATTGGATTATTTGCCGTAAAGCAAATGGAATTACTGCGGGCAAATACATTTGCCCCCTCTTGCTTGGATAGGATGGAAATACAATACTCCGAGCCATTGCGGAAATTCAGAAAAATACCGCCAACTTCAATACTGCCATTCTCATCGTGTTCATAAGCTTGTGGGCCATCGATACCCAGCCAATATTCATTGCGCTCTATACCCGATGGCCATCCTGTGTAATTTGTCCATCTCAGGGCTATGAGATTGTCGCAATAGACCAGGCTATCTCGCAGATGGATCGTGGTGTGTGGTTCATTGGGGTAGCTGGTCTGATTGCCACAAATATCGTAACCCCAGACCCGGTAAAATTCAGGATGCTGGTCTGCCTCCGCAGTCCAGTCAATGTATTCTAGACCTCCAAAAACGGTATCTAAGATAACTGTAGTGCTCTCCTCGATCAGTGTTTTCTCGATGACGTAGGCAATGATCCGTGGAGATGGATGCACATACCACAACACACTCACCGCGCCATCTTCGCGAACATTCACTCGCTCGATGTCTACCTGTCCAAGCTGGGTACTGGTGATTGTATCGGAAGGAGGACTAAGTGGATCGGAACAACCGTAGCTACTTTGCATATAGTAATAGCGGATCCCCGAAACCTCATGCACAAAAGTGGTCGTCGACTCGATGTCTATAGTCGCAAGTAGGGCAAAGGGTCCTTGGGGCTCTGAGCTGTAATAGATTTCTGTCGAAACAAAACTTCCACATGCGTTGCCGGGAAGAGACCATTGCAATGTATCTCCCTTCAGACACTCGATCGTAGGGGGAGTCACCTGACCTTCTACCCGTGAGGCAAGGAAGATCAAGAAGAGAGAAAGCAGTACCGTTCGTACAGACAAAATTTCCATATTAGATCACCTACCACCAATAAACGCCGAAAACCTGTCATTATGGCCTGTAGTCCCAATATATTTTGGACTGGTACAGTATATGATCACAAGAAAGAGAATTAATGCAATTAGCAATCATCTGAGACACGCTGCATCAGTGATATTAGCGTTATCTTTGCAACAAGAATAGAGTCAACCTATGTTGAATGTACTGACCAAATTATTTGGTACGAAATACGACCGTGATGTCAAGAAATATTCTCCGATTGTCGACGAGATATTGGAGATCTACACTGGCCTGCACAGCCTGAGCAATGATGAGCTCAGAGGCAAAACGCTCGAATTTCGAGCCCGCATCGCCGAGCACCTGCAAGGCATCAACCAAGACATCAAGACACTTCAAGATGAGTCCAGAGCAGAGAGTGATTTTTCTGTCAAAGAAGATCTGTTTAAGCAAATAGACGAGCTCACAAAAGAAAAGGACGGCCATTTGGAAGATGTACTCACGGAAATTCTTCCCGAAGCGTTTGCCGTAGTGAAAGAGACTGCTCGTCGATTTATGGAAAATGAGCATCTCGAGGTCACCGCCACTGACCATGATCGTGATCTTTCTGCCCGCATGTCCTACATCACGATTCATGGTGATCAGGCCCATTGGTCCAACACTTGGACAGCTGCCGGAGGAGAAGTTACCTGGAATATGTTGCACTATGATGTACAACTGATCGGGGGTATGGTCCTTAACGATGGTACCATTGCTGAGATGGCTACTGGAGAAGGTAAGACTTTGGTAGCAACCTTGCCTGCATACCTAAATGGCCTTGCCGGCGAGGGTGTGCATATCATCACCGTAAATGATTACCTCGCACGTCGTGACTCCGAATGGGTAGCCCCCATTTTTGAATTTCTTTTCCTCACGGTCGACTGCATTGATAAATATCGACCGCACTCTGACGAGCGCAAACGTGCTTATCGCAGCGACATCACGTACGGAACAAATAGTGAGTTTGGATTTGACTATTTGCGTGACAATATGGTGCGCTCGACCTCCGAGTTGGTACAGCGCAAACACCACTTTGCCATGATAGATGAGGTTGACTCCGTGCTGATCGATGATGCACGGACTCCACTTATCATCTCCGGACCGATCCCACAAGGATCGGAAGATCAAGAGTACATTACGCTTAGACCTGATGTCGAAAAGATCATTCAGGCACAGCGTAAGAAAGCCACTGAATATTTGGCTGCCGCAAAAAAGGCGATTGCCGAGGGAGATACGGGCACCGATGAAGGCAGTGGAGGAATGCATCTTTTGAGAGCCTACCGCGCCTTGCCCAAATA
Organism: uncultured Saprospiraceae bacterium; assembly: GCA_905479665.1. Taxonomy (GTDB): domain Bacteria; phylum Bacteroidota; class Bacteroidia; order Chitinophagales; family Saprospiraceae; genus CAJQNM01. The sequence continues at coordinate 14,535 of CAJQNM010000816.1, read as the reverse complement.
CCGACCCTTGATTAAATTCTTAAGCGAAGATGGTGTGCGGATCTCAATGCAGAAGGCAGAAAACTTCTACATGCAGGAGCAATCAAAAAATATGCACATCGTCGACGAGCCGCTGCTATTTACCATCGATGAGAAAAATCGCCAGGTGGATCTTACCGAGCGTGGCACTGAGTTTCTGTCCAAAAATAGCTCAGATCCTACGTTTTTTGTGATGCCTGACATCGCCACGAGCATTCTTGACATTGAGGAAGATGAAGAGCTGGACGAAAAACAGATCGAGGCAGCAAAGCAAGAGTTAATACAGGATTACAGTGTCAAGTCAAAGCGCTTGCATGCCATCAGCCAGCTGCTCAAAGCATATACCCTTTTCGAGAAAGATGAAGAGTATGTTGTGCTCGAAGGTCAGGTGAAGATTGTAGACGAGCAGACAGGGCGAATGATGGAAGGTCGACGCTACTCTGACGGCCTGCATCAGGCACTGGAGGCCAAGGAAAACGTAAAGATTGGTGAGCTTACACAAACCTATGCCACCGTCACTTTGCAAAACTACTTCCGGATGTACCACAAACTGGCCGGTATGACCGGTACGGCGGAGACGGAAGCCAATGAGTTTTGGGAAATATACAAACTAGATGTCGTCGTCATCCCGACCAATAGACCCATTGTGCGTGACGATCAAGAAGACCTAGTGTTCAAAACTTCGCGTGAAAAATACAATGCGGTCATCGATGGAATCACTGCATTGAGCAAGGCTGGCCGTCCGGTACTGGTGGGTACCACCTCCGTGGATATCTCAGAGAAATTGAGCCGGATGTTGCAGTTGCAAAATATTTCGCACAACGTTCTGAACGCTAAGCAACATCAGCGTGAAGCTGAAATCGTGGCAGAAGCAGGCCGCCCGGGCAAAGTCACAATCGCGACCAACATGGCCGGCCGGGGTACTGACATCAAGATTGGCGACGAAGTCAAAGCTGCCGGAGGACTAGCCATTGTAGGTACCGAGCGCCATGACTCACGAAGGGTGGATCGCCAACTAAGAGGCCGAGCCGGTCGGCAGGGAGATCCAGGTTCAAGCCAGTTTTTTGTCTCACTCGAAGACAATCTGATGCGTCTGTTCCGCTCTGAGCGGATCGCGAAGCTTATGGATCGGATGGGGCACGAAGATGGAGAAGTGATCCAGCATAGCATGGTGACCAAGTCGATCGAACGTGCTCAAAAGAAGGTCGAGGAAAACAACTTCGGCATACGAAAGCGCCTGTTGGAATATGATGATGTCATGAACATCCAGCGCGAGGCCATCTATAAGAAACGCAACAATGCCCTCACTGGTGATCGACTTTCCGTTGATCTAAACTCTATGTTTAGTGGGCTGATAGAAGGTCTGGTTCAGTCGCATCACCATCAATATGATTTTGAACAGTTCAGGCGCTCCTCGCTGCAGACGGTCGGCATAGATCCTAACATGGATCCCGCTTTCTACCAGGAGGCATCTACCGATGAGGTATTCGACGAATTTCAAAAGAGCTTTGCAAAATTCTATCGGGAAAAATCGGACCGCATCGCCACCACACTTTTTCCGCTGGTGAAGAATGTCTATGAGCGCGAAGGCAATCGATACAAGTACATTGCTATCCCGATCACTGATGGCTCCAAGCGCCAATTGCCTATTTCCGCAAACCTCGAAGACGCCGTCAAGAGTGAGGGGAAATCTATTGTAAAAGATATCGAAAAGGCAGTATCACTGGCACTCATCGATGACAATTGGAAGGAGCATTTACGCTCGATGGATGAGCTAAAAGATTCGGTCCAGGGAGCTTCTTTCGAGCAGAAAGATCCACTTGTGATCTACAAGATGGAAGCCTATAACCTCTTTGAAGCATTGATCATGAAGATCAACGAAGATGTGACTTCGTTTTTGTCGAAAGGAAAACTGCTCATCGAAAATCCCAATCAGGTGGCCGAAGCAAAAACACAAAAAACGGACCTGAGTCGCACGAGTGCCAATCGGGGTGCTGAAGGACAAGCGGCCCGTGCCGCCGCGGAGGGGGTAAGCCGCAGGGCCAAACCTGAAACCTTCAAACGGTCGCAACGGAAAGTAGGACGCAATGAGGTTTGTCCATGCGGTAGCGGCAAAAAATTCAAACACTGTCACGGAAAATAGTGAGAAGGGTCTTTTGCATATCGTTGATACTCTTGAGTGCTGGGTGCATGACCGCAATGCTCGCTCAAAACTCATTGCAGGAGCCTGCAGAAGTAACACGCATGATCGATGCGTTTCAAGCCAAATACAAATCGCTGGAAACCGTCAAGGCCTGGAAAATTCAGATTGCAGCCTCGAGCGATCGCCGTGAAATCGAAGGCCAAAAGGCTCGCTTCGAAAACCTCTTTCCTTACTACAATCTGGAGTGGGTGCACGACAATCCTTACTACATCTTAAAAATGAAGGATGTGGCGTTTGCCCGTAAGATTGATGCCTTGCATTTACTTCATGAAATCAAGGACCGATACTCATTTCCAGCCATCCTTATCCTAGATGATGTAGCTCGAGATAAACTTCTGTCCAGCTCAAATCCCTGAGCATGCCTGTGCAGTCAGCTTCAGGGAGTCGCACAACGATAGATTGGATTATTTTTTCTCTCTATCTCAGTCTGGTTTTTATCGGCTGGTTGATGATCTTTGCTGCTGAATACAAAGGCCCGGAGACGTCGATCTTTGATTTGTCAAACCCGATCGGGAAACAACTGCTTTTTATCGGAATTGCCTTTGCAGTGCTGTTGCTCATCTTAAATATTGATTGGAAATTCTGGCGAAATTTTGCCTATCCCATCTATGGTGTCACGCTCCTGGCCCTTGTGGCAGTGCTCATCTTTGGGACAGAAGTAAAAGGTGCGCGCTCGTGGTTTTTTGTGGGCAATCTCAGCCTGCAACCAGCGGAGTTTGCCAAGTTTTCGACGTGCCTCATTCTGTCTGTCTTTCTGGCCAATCCCAACACGAAGCTTACTCAGACGCGCAGTGTCTTGATCAGCCTGGGTTTTTTTGCTGCGCCCGTACTTCTCATTCTGTTGCAGCCCGATGCCGGATCTGCCATTGTATTTTTCTCATTTCTCATTCTATTATATCGCGAGGGTCTTTCTCCGATACCACTGATCATTGGTTTTGTGGTTGTAGCCGTTTTTGTTCTTTCTCTCCTCTTCAATACCTGGACAGTCGTGATTATCCTCATGCTTTTGAGCATGATATTTCTTGTGCAGAGCTTGGAGTATCGCATGTATTGGAACATAAGTATCGCACTGCTGGCCATCGCATCGGTGGCCTTGTCAGGAGAAGGTCTTCGTCTCATTCTACTGATCGTCAACGCGCTAGCACTGGTGGCGATCATGTTTTTTCATTGGTATAAGAAAGGGAAGTTCAATACCGCTCTATCGATTCTTTTGATTTTGATTCCCAGCGCACTGCTTTCCCTAGGGACTGAATTTGCTTTCCATCGTATCCTGGAGCCGCACCAACAGGAACGCATCAACGTGTGGTTGCATCCTGACAAATGCGATCCTCACGGCCCACTCTACAATGTCGTACTCTCAAAGATGGCGATCGGCAGTGGAGGTCTAACCGGCAAAGGATATCTCAAAGGATCGCTCACGAAACTAAACTATGTCCCCGAACAATCGACCGATTTTATTTTCTGTACTGTGGGAGAAGAGCAGGGATTTATCGGATCTATCACAATACTAGGCCTCTTCCTTTTCTTGATCATTCGTATCCTCCAAATTGCTGAACGGCAACGCTTGAGGTTTTTTCGGAACTATGCGTATGGCGTAGCAGGTCTACTGCTTATTCACTTTGTTATCAACGTAGGCATGACCTTGGGGTTATTGCCGATCATCGGGATCCCACTTCCCCTACTCAGTTACGGTGGCTCGAGTTTATTGGCTTTTACCCTGATGCTGGGAGTTCTGTTGCGTTTTGACAGTCAGCGATCAGTAAATTAAATAGCACTTTGGCAGACTTTAAAATAATTCATAGCGCCAGCGATAGTCGAGCTCGAGTCGGACAACTGCAAACAGCGCATGGCCTCATCGATACTCCTGTCTTCATGCCCGTTGGCACACTTGGTACGGTAAAAGGCGTCGAACAATCATTGCTTGAGCAGGTCGTCGATGCACCAATCATATTAGGAAACACCTATCACCTCTACCTGCGACCCGGGATGGAAATCCTTGAGGAGGCAGGTGGGTTGCATCGCTTTATCGCTTGGGACCGCCCCATGCTCACTGACAGTGGCGGATATCAGGTCTACTCGTTGGCCAAAAGCCGAAAAATCAATGAAGAAGGGGTGACATTTTCATCTCACATAGATGGGTCTAAGCATCTCTTTACTCCGGAAAATGTAGTGGAGACACAACGCATCATCGGTGCCGACATCATGATGGCCTTTGATGAGTGCACACCTTATCCTTGCGAGTTGCCTTATGCCGAAAGGTCTATGCACCTTACGCATCGGTGGGTGGAACGTTGTCTTCACAAATTTGAGACCACGGACGCAAAGTACGGACATGCCCAAATTTTTGCGCCCATCGTCCAAGGCAGTGTGTACCCTAAGCTTCGGGTAGAGTCTGCAAAATTCATCGCCGCTCTAGGAGCTCAGCTCAATGCCATCGGAGGTCTTTCGGTAGGTGAATCGGCCGACTTGATGTATGAGATGACTGGCATCTGTACCGAGATTTTGCCTCCAGACAAGCCACGTTACCTAATGGGGGTGGGCACACCGGCCAATATCCTCGAGTGCATCGCGCTAGGGATCGACATGTTTGATTGTGTTTTGCCAACGCGAAACGCCAGGCATGGATTGATCTATACAAGTGAAGGGCAAGTCAACATTCGAAATCGCAAGTGGGCGACCTGCCATGAGCCCATTGACCCAGCAGGCAGTGTCTTTTCTCAGCGCTATACAAAAGCGTATCTGCGGCACCTCCTCATGTGCAAGGAAATGCTGGGTGCACAGCTTTCCTCACTACAAAATCTTCATTTTTATCAGTTTCTTATGAAACAGGCAAGAATCGAAATTGCAAATGGTTCGTTCACTACCTGGAAACAAAAGATGATTGCACTAACCACAACTCGCCTGTGAAGTCACCCTTAAAAAAAATCGATCGCTACATCATGAGCCTAAATCTCAAGGCCTTTCTGTTTACGGCATTGATTTTCTCCATGATTTCAGTTGTGATCGACTTCACGACAAAGTTGGACCCGATCATCGAAAACAACATCAGCTTTAAGGATGCGGTGCTTAACTACTTTATTCACTTTGTGATCTTTATCAATGGCATGTTGTGGCCAATCTTTGCACTCATCTCGGTCATCTTTGTCACTTCTCGGTTAGCGAAAAACTCCGAAATTATCACACTTCTGAATGCCGGGATAGGCTTCAAGAGGATCATGGTCCCATTCCTGCTCACATCAGTGATTATCTTCCTCATACATATGCTGGGCAATCACTATCTCATACCGATGGGAGGCAAGGTGAAAGTCCCCTTCGAAAATGAACGAATGCGTAAGTCGAACAATGCCACCTCCAATCTCCGCAATATCCATGCATTGATCGATAGTGATACCAAGCTTTACATCCGCCAATATCGAGAGCGAGACTCGATGGCACTTGACTTGAGGCTAGAAAAATATGATGCAAACGCCGAGCTGGTATCTTTTACGGAATCGAGCCGAGCTAAGTGGAACGGCGAGTATGACTGGAATTTGCGCAACTACACCAGCCGTAGTTTTGACGGCCTGAACGAAAAAGTGACCGTCTCAACGACAAAAAGTCTCGATACCATTATCGGTTTTACGCCTGAAGAAATAAAGCGCGTAAAGAATCAGCAACAGCTCATGACCTCTCCTGAACTCAAAGCGTACATTACCAAACAGCAGCAGCGTGGATTGGGTGGTACACGAGTGTTTGAGACCGAACTCTACCGACGTTCGGCGGAGCCGTTTTCTATCATCATTCTCTCTATCATCGGCATGGCTGTAGCCAGCCGCAAGGTGCGAGGTGGCATCGGGCTTCATCTGGCCATCGGGGTCATGCTTGGTGCCTTTTTCATTGTGCTATCCCGGTTTTCGATGACGTTTAGCAATGCAGATAGCATCAGTCCACTCTTTGGTGCTTGGATCCCCAACGTACTTTTCAGCCTGGTAGCACTCTATCTCATTCGCATCGCACAGAAATGATTTTCAATTATTTATGAAATTTGGTTTGAAATTCATATTTTATTGATTATCAGTTTATTACGATACTATTTTAATATACTTTTAACGCTATTATCAGCTATACTGAATTTTTGTTCAAGTTTTAGCTTGATTATACTTAAACAAAGTTGTAATTTAGACGTGTCAAAACAGATAGACTATGTCCACAATTGAATTTGAAGACCGCTTTGCACAATTGTCCTCCGTCTTGCACTCTTTTGCATACAACCTGACCAAAAACGTGGAAGACTCGAGGGATCTATACCAAGAAACTGCTTTTCGAGCGCTCAATAACAAGGAGAAGTTTCGCTATGGCACCAACTTCAAAGCTTGGTTATTTACGATCATGAAAAATATCTTCATCAACAACTACCGTAAGAAGGTGAAGAAGAATACCATAATGGATTCTACCGACAATATGTATTTCCTGAATTCGGGAGATCAAGAAATCAAGAACGGAGCCGAATCCAACATCATGCTCAAAGAGCTGAACGGAATGGTATCTAATCTTGATGATAGCTTGAAGATTCCCTTCCTCAAGCATTACGAAGGGTTTAAGTATCAGGAGATAGCAGATGAGCTAGAGTTGCCACTCGGCACGGTAAAGAGTCGCATATTTTTTGCCCGCAAAGAGCTAAAGAATATGATCCACAGCCGCTACGACAACCTGTTTCGCTTGCGTGAAAAAGCCTCCTAGCTATTCCTCCTCATCACTGAGATCAAGCAGATTTCTCTCGCTGAGAAATGAGTGCCACTTGATAATCTTTTTGATGTCACGGGGAAAGACCCTACTGTCGTCGTGATCCGGGATTATTTGGAGAAAATAAGCCCGTAGCTCTTCATCCGAAGAGTTGGGGTTGATCGGGGGTATTTCAGTGCTTTTCTCATCTATCCTTCGCAGTACATCCATGAGCGGTATGGAGTCCATATGAGTGAAGACAGCAATGGTTTCGAGTGGTGAAAATTGATGCTTGCGTACGGGTAAAAATTTACGCTTACCTGTATCAAGGTCTTCGGCGATGAGGCCATTTTGACGATTTCCCACCATTCGGTAAAGACCCGGAAGTCCACTTACCGACATCAATTCTTTTAATTTGGTCATGTTTCAGATGAAATTTTTCTCTTTAATTTAGTAATTCAAAAGGAGCTGCAATTTGTCTTGTAAGCGCCTTGAAGCCAAAAATTGTTGTTCGAGTTCAGTTGCATGCGGTATAGGTGTATCTAAACTTCCCACGCGCAATACGGGTGCATCTAGGTCTTCGAAAAGATGCTCTCCAATCCATGCGGCAACCTCACCCCCGATGCCTCCTGTCAGGGTATCCTCATGAAGTACAAGGGCTCTATTGGTTTTTCGGATAGACTGCGAGACAAGGTCAAAATCCAGTGGCTGGAGACATCGCAAGTCCACGATCTCGATATCTTGATCCTGAGTGGCAGTAAGTGCCCAATGCACTCCCATGCCGTAGGTGATGATGGACGCCTTGGTGCCTTCCTGCACTATTTTTCCGGTGCTAAGGGAAAGCTCATACGGTTGTTCCGGAACGATGGTCTGATGAGATCGATACAAATATTTGTGCTCAAAAAACATGACCGGGCCAGCATATGCGAGACTCGCCATCAGCATTCCTTTGGCATCGTAAGCATTTGAAGGATAAACCACCCGCAATCCGGGAGTGTGCGCAAACCAGGCTTCAGTGCTTTGGGAATGATAAGGTCCCGCTGCCACTCCTGCTCCAGTAGGCATTCTGATCACGACATTTGGGCTCTGCCCCCATCGATAATTTAGCTTGGCCAGATTGTTTACTATCTGATTGAAACCGCAGGATACAAAATCTGCAAATTGCATTTCGACCATGACGCTATACCCTTTGAGCGACAGTCCAATAGCCACGCCGATGATGGCACTCTCACATAGGGGAGTGTTGCGCACCCGCTCTGCACCGTATCGATCCAAAAGACCGGCTGTCACTTTAAAAGCACCGCCATAGTCAGCTATATCTTGACCCATGAGTATGAGTTTCGGGCTTGCTATCATGGCCTGATCGAGTCCCTCCGAGATCGCATCGATAAAGCGCAACTCACGTGTGCCTTCAGGAGGAGGTGCTAGCTGACTCAGCGTTTCTGGCACCATGACAGCTGTTAGTTCCTTTGTCAGATCCGGCTCCGCCCGATTTTGACTAAATGCCGATTTTTCCGCCACAGCAATTTGCGCACTCAAGTCTGCTCTCATCGACTCGATCATATCCTCCGAAAGAATCCCTTCCTCGACAAGAAAGCGCTGATAATTTTCGATGGGATCTTTCAATGCCCATTTTTCCATCAGCTCTTGCGGAACATATTTTGTCCCTGACGTCTCTTCGTGACCTCGCATGCGGAAAGTTTGACATTCCACCAGCACAGGTCGTGGCTTTTTACGCAATTTTGATGCAAGTCGGTTTATGGTGTGGTACACCTCCAGCACATTGTTGCCATCTATTGTGAGGGCTTTCATGCCATATCCTATGCCCCGATCAGCCAAATTTTTGCAACGATATTGCTGCTCCACCGGTGTAGAAAGACCATACCCATTGTTCTCGATGATAAAGATGACCGGAAGATCCCAAACGGCAGCCACATTTAATGCTTCATGAAATTCGCCCTCACTGGTCGCCGCTTCGCCGGTAAAAGCCAGCGCAACCTTTTTCTCCGCATTGAGCTTACAAGCCAATGCAGCTCCCGCGGCAAGACTAAGTTGTGGACCGAGATGAGAGATCATCCCGACAACATGATGCTCCATACTTCCGAAATGAAAGGAACGATCCCGGCCGTTGGTATATCCGAACGGCTTACCTTGCCACTGGGCCATCATGCGATCGAGTGGCACTTCACGTGAAGTAAATGCTCCTAAATTGCGATGCAAGGGAAAAATAAATTCGTTGCTTTCTAAGGCTTGCACCGCGCCAACCGAGATGGCCTCTTGCCCGATTCCCGAAAACCACTTGCCTATTTTACCTTGCCGCAAAAGCGTAAGCATGCGCTCTTCGATCATACGTGGATAGAGCATAGCCTGAAACAGTGCCAGCAATTTCTGCTGCGACATCTTCTTTCGCTTATACTTGATCTCTATTTTTGCTTTCCTTGACATCAAAACTACGTCACGAAAATACTACACCTGTCACTGATCAGCTCAACCATCGCCAAGTACTTCAGAAAAAATCTGGTGCGTTTTCACTTCCTTAAAATGTTCCAAATGATAGCGATAGAAGAGAATAAGGCCTTCTAGTATCTGCTGGCGCTGGATTCTGCTCATGGGTATTTGAGATCCCGTGGCAAAGTCCTGATCTATACAATCAGAGATCTTCTCACTTATTTCGGCAGTCAAGGTATAGATCCCATCTGACCGATCGCAAAAAATGCCCTTGACTAGATGCAGATAGGGCTTCTCTGGTTGCCATCGTCCATGGGGATGAAATCCCAGATGACGCGATAGCTTCAACATGAAGAGCAGATGATGATTTTTTGGGGTGTCTTCGAGTTGATCAAGCATCAAATAAGTCTCTTCGATAAATCTATAGAGCACTTCGTTTGGCTCCTGATCTTTGACGCTCTTCTGCAAGATCTCCGTTATAAAGAGAGCAATGCTTCTCCGAATCGTGTCAAAAGGAATTCTTTGATAATGATGTGACGGTCTGGCTTCCTTTACTCTACTCAAGCTGTCGTTCTGCTTCACATAGGCCACGATTTCGAGCAGCGAAGTGATCTGAAAAAAGCCGGCCGGCATCTTTGACTTGGCCTTGCGCACCCCACTTACAATAAAACTCTGCAGTCCTAGCTGACGGGTGTAGAGATCGAAGATGATGCTGCTTTCGCTGTATTTTAGTGCTCTCAGCACCACGCCTTGTACCGTTTGTACCATAGTCAGTTTTCAAACTCCTCCCAACCCTCTCGCGGCTCTTGCCGATATTTGGTGCGCGTGCTCATGCGCTGCTCGTGCCGTTCCAGTACTAACTTGGCGATGGCCTCAGCTGGCGGCATCGGATAGGTTGGATCCAGAACTGCCTTGATTTTTTCTTCACGGACATCTAGTCGATAGAGCATACTGAAGAGTGACCCAGGGCTTGCGTCAAGCAGCTCCGCTATACGATGTACAAAAGCAGCGAAAAGTGTACGATCATCTTCGGTCTGCAATCGATCCAACTCAAACTCTTCAATCAGTTCGTAGGCCATTTGCCTGTATCGCTACCGGTGTTATTTGTTTTTGCAGGGCATCGACGACATCGCGTTTATTAGATAGTCGTGGTACTTTTACTTGTGCACCCTGTTTCCCTTTGCTTTTGAGCCAACGCTGAAAGGTACCCTCAGGGACTATTTTCATCTGGAGCGGCTGGAGCGCCAAATCACCAAGTCGCTTTGCTGCATAGTCTGAATTGATCTGTTGCAGTTCAAGATCCAACTTTTTACTAAACTCATGTAGGCAGGGGGGTTCATTGACGAATTCAATCATCCAATCGTGTGCACCAACACCGGCCCCTGAAAATGTGGGAGCCACTGTATAGTCCTTTATTTCGGCACCCAGCTGTTCGCAGGTGCGGCTCAGTGCTAGATCGGTGTCGGAGACCATCACCTCTTCTCCAAAGGCATTGATGAAGTGTTTGGTGCGGCCTGTGATTCGGATCCGGTAAGGGTTGGTCGAGGTAAACGTAATCGTGTCTCCCGGCATATAGCGCCACAACCCTCCGTTGGTTGAAATTACGATGCAGTAATTTTTGCCTACTTCTACCTCCTCGAGCGGAATGGCTTTCCGTTCTGGCCACACATCCATCGGGATAAATTCATAGAAGACTCCATTGTCCAACAGAAGCATCATATCCCGAGTATCATTGTCAAATTGGCTCGCGAAAAACCCTTCGGAGGCATTGTACACTTCTTGATAGACCATCTTCTTCTGGTCGGGAATCAACTTTTGAAAGAGTAGTCTATACGGCTCAAAATTCACCCCTCCATGAAGGTAGATTTGCAAATTCGGCCACACTTCTTGGAGGTGTTTCTTGCCCGTAATCTCAAGTATGCGTTTGAACAAGACAATATTCCAGGTTGGCACGCCTCCGATCGAGGTAATGTCAGGATCGGCTGATGCGATTGCGGCAATTCGTTCGATCTTTTCTTCCCAGTCTCGGATATTTGCCGTTTCCATATCTGTGGTACTGAAAGGTCGGCCGATCAGGGGCATCTGGTCAAACATAATAGCCGAGACATCTCCATAGCGTGTATCTGGATATGCAGCAAACCGATCCAGCCGGCCAGTGATCACCAGGTTCTTATATTCGAAAACTCTCGCGTCGGGATAATTTTGATAGAGGATAGCCAATGCGTCCCAACCCCCACTGATGTGATTGTCCTTTAAGCTCTCCTTGCTCACCGGTATGAACTTGCTCCGATCACTAGTCGTACCCGAGGATTTTGCGTACCACTTTACCTGGCCAGGCCAGAGAACATCTCGTTCACCGCACATCATCCGGTCTATGAGATGCTTGATTTCATTGTATTCACAAACCGGCACTTCGCGTTGAAAATCCTGATAGCGCTTCATCCGATCGAAGCGATGACGACGACCAACAACAGTATCTGAAGCCTTATAGATCAGATTTTCCAGCACTTCATGCTGGGTGACAATCGGGTGCTGAATGGCGTGCTCCAACTTCTTGTACCTGCTGGCCAGGTAAAGACGTACACTTGAGTTGACCAATCGTTTCATTATTTCTTTCGGCTCCTTTAATCTCCCTTAAGTTAGGATAATTCAGGATGTGAATTCAGAATCTGAGCGAAGGGAGGGGTGGCGTCTTTGTCTGGATAATATCGTTTGATGAAATAAAACAACACTGGCAATACCAGTAGAGAAATAAGATAGTAGGGCAAACCCTCACCTAGATCTTGCAGTGTCACTTGTCTACCACTGTCAAAGTAGATCATGCCAACGACCAATAAGTTATTGCCTATGTGAAGTATAATCGGCATCCATAAGTTTCTGGTGTGATAGTAGACCAAGCACATTAAGAAGCCAAAAAGTGCCGCTCCTAACCAGGCTTCCGCATGCAGAAGGCCAAAAATGAGCGAGGAGATCAGCATCGCTTTAGGTGTATTCCACTTTCTGGCAAGACGCTCAAACAACAAACCCCGAAATACCAACTCTTCCATAAAGGGAGTAATCACTGCTGCTCCAAGCACCAACCAGAGGTTGACAAACCAAGGCGCACTGTGCTCAATGACTTCCAGGTTGAGAGAACCGACAATGTACGCGGGCGCAAATACCCCCACCAACATACTCATCAGGTGATCGATGCCATAGGAGCTCACCATTGCCAGGGCCAGCACGAGGAGTAAATGGTACCATTTTAAAGACCCCATTGCCAATCCACGAAATGGCAACGCAAAACTTTGTCTGTGAGTGGCGTTTGCTCCAAACCAGAGCAGCGGTAAGAGGTACACAACCTCAAACCAATATGCTGATTCCCAGCCGCTGATCGTACGATTGAAGATAAAATCAAACAGGAGCCAGATACCCAGCAACAGAACCATGGTCGCGGCAAATTTCCGCAGCAATGGCCTGTCGAAAATATTAACCACGGGTCGCACTGAGTTCTTTTTTTAGATATGCGCCCGTGTAGCTCCTCTTAAGTTTCGAGAGTTTTTCAGGAGTGCCCTGACCAACGATCTTTCCACCTTTTCCACCTCCCTCAGGGCCAATGTCGATGACATGATCCGCCACCTTGATCACATCTAGATTGTGCTCGATGACCAGTACCGTGTTGCCCTTTTCGACAAGTTTATGCAGCACATCAAGCAGATGTTGAATGTCTTCAAAATGCAAGCCAGTCGTCGGCTCATCCAGAATATATAGTGTGGCTCCCGTATCACGCTTAGAAAGTTCTTCGGCCAGTTTCACCCGCTGAGCTTCTCCTCCGCTGAGCGTCGTGGCCTGTTGCCCCAAAGTGATGTAACCCAGCCCGACATCCGTGAGTGTCTTTAATTTGCGGTAAATCTTTGGGATGTTTTTGAAAAACTCGTAGGCTTCCGAAACAGGCATTTCAAGCACATCGCTGATCGATCGACCCTTAAACATGATTTCCAGGGTCTCGCGATTGTAGCGCTTGCCTAGGCATTCCTCGCAATCCACCAATACATCTGGGAGGAAGTTCATCTCGATAACACGTTTGCCTCCTCCATGGCAAGTCTCACAGCGGCCACCGGAAACATTGAATGAAAACCTGCCCGGTTTGTACCCTCTTATTTGTGCCTCGGGGATATCGGAAAATAGCTTTCTGATATCTGTGAAAACACCGGTGTAGGTGGCCGGGTTGGATCGCGGAGTCCGCCCGATCGGTGCTTGGTCGATTTCGATCACCTTATCTAGCTCATCGATGCCAGTGATCTTCTTGAAGGGAAGAGGATCTTGCCGGCTGTTATAAAAGTGCTTTCGGAGGATGGGATACAGCGTCTCGTTGATCAAACTAGATTTTCCACTACCTGATACTCCAGTCACACAGGTGAAAGTGCCTAGCGGTATCTTAAGATTTACATTCCTGAGATTGTGCCCTTCTGCACCAGTGAGTGTGAGAAATTTGCCACTGCCTTTACGTCGTTCGACCGGAATCGGAATCATGAGTCGATCACTCAAGTAGTCTGCAGTGATTGATCCCTTGATTTTGAGAAATTTTTTGGGTTCGCCTTCTGCGACCACATGCCCACCTCTCTTACCTGCTGCCGGACCGAGATCGATAAGATAGTCTGAGGCAAGCATGATCTCTTTGTCGTGTTCGACCACCAAAACTGTGTTGCCGATATTGGTCAGATCTTTCAAAGAGCTGATCAAGCGATCATTATCACGTTGATGCAAACCAATACTCGGCTCATCAAGAATATATGTGATCCCCGTGAGCTGCGACCCGATTTGATTTGCCAACCGAGTACGTTGACTTTCCCCTCCTGAAAGAGTTTTGGCGGGCCGGTCCAGTGAGAGATAATCTAGACCTACGTGTAGTAAAAAGCCCAGTCGCATTTTTATCTCTTTGAGTACCTCCGCCCCAATCGTACGTTGGCGTTTGTCCAGCTTTGCATCCAGAACCGCAAAAAAATCGGCTAGCTCTTGGAGGTCCATTTGCGCCAACTCGCTGATATTTCTATTCCCCAATTTGAAGAAGCGTGACGATTTTTTTAAGCGTTGACCTTCACACTCCGGACATATCGCAACCGACATAAACTCTTGTGCCCAAGAGCGAGTCCGGTCAGAACTCGTGTCATTGTACCAGCGATTCA
>CAJQNM010000815.1 GCA_905479665.1 uncultured Saprospiraceae bacterium | reverse complement strand
GTTGGATCAAGACACTGACCTTTGATCAACATCTCACTGATGAATTTCATAGTGTTGAGGCATTTACCACACTAAGTGATCCTGTGGTGTTTATGAGATTTAATCCTTATGACGATTGCCTTTACTATGTAGTGCTTAATTACGGACTTTCATCTGGGCCAGATTCGAAGCCACGAGAACTGAGACGTATTTGTTACGGTGGAGATGCATCTCCCATCGCCCATATCTATTCAGACAAAACCTACGGCCCCTCGCCTCTTGCTGTTCATCTATCAGCCGCAGAGTCTTTCGATCCTGCTGGTGATTCTCTTAGCTATGATTGGGTCATTGGCAGTGACACGATTTTCGATGCAGTCGATACAACTATTCGGCTCGTGAGTCCTGAGGCATCGCCACAAGCGGTGCAAATATGCCTTACAGTAACTGATCCTGCCGGAAATACAGGCGAGGCAACCACCAACATATCACTCAATAATACGCCGCCTTTAGTCAGGATCACTTCACCTCAGGATAGTCTGTTCTACCCTGCTGAAGGAGACTTAATTCCTCTGAAGCTCTCTGCAGAGATCAGTGATTTGGAGCATCGGGAGGATGAGCTCACCTATCAATGGAGCATCCTCTTGGATCACAATAGTCATACCCATCTTGAACGGACATCAGAAAAGATTTCGCCTTCATTCGATCTTGTCACCACGCCTGAAACCATATTTGATACCTACCGATACCGTATCAACCTGGAGGTCACAGATGCAATGGGACTTTCTACTAGTGATGAGGTGGTGCTTTTGCCTAGACTCTTGCAAACATCGCTTCACTCTGAGTCACGCCACCCAGTTTTTCTCTTTCCCAATCCGACTAATGGACTAGTATCGATATCCTCTATGACTGTAGATGTGAATGAGATAGCGCTATTTGACCTCACGGGAAAGGTGCTCTTGCATCAAGGGGCTATATCGGGTCCTGAGCACAAGATCGACCTCACACACATACCTGGAGGGATATACTTCCTTAGAGTCAACGTTTCAGATGGAGGAGTTATCTTTCGCCGCCTGATAAAGCGGTGACATCAAACAACGTTTTCAGGATATCTTTCTCTTTTTTCATTAATTTGAAACGATGATCCTATATCAATCTATCAGTGCAGCAATACTTAGCGCTTGCATGCTCTTCACATCTTGTACAGCGCAGGAACAATCGCAGACCTATCAGGCTAAAGATCTGACCACCGAAGGTCTATTCACCCCCGGCATCGAAGGACCCTGTACCGGACCCGACGGTTGGATCTATATTGTCAACTTTGCTGAGCAAGGCACCATTGGGCGCGTTAATACAGCCGGTGATGCCGAGCTATTTGTGACTCTGCCAGAAGGAAGTATCGGCAACGGAATTCGGATGGGCAAGGATGGCAATCTTTACATTGCGGACTATACAGGCCATAACGTGCTCATGCTTGATCTGAGTACGAAGGAGATCACAGTGCATGCCCACAACTCAGCCATGAACCAGCCAAACGATGTGGCCATTGCATCTGATGGAACACTGTATGCCAGCGATCCAAATTGGAAAGAAGGGACTGGGCAGCTATGGCGTATTGACACAGATGGATCAACCCATCTTCTGGCCGCCGAGATGGGCACCACAAACGGCATCGAGCTCAGTCCTGATGAAGATCTGTTGTACGTAAATGAAAGTGTGCAGCGTCAAATCTGGGTATTCGATTTGTCAGCCGAAGGCGAGATCTCGAACAAACGATTGCTGCGAGATTTTCCTGACTTTGGCTTTGATGGAATGCGCTGCGACCAAGTGGGAAATCTATACGTGACTCGTCACGGTAAGGGCACTGTTGTTGTACTCGATCCAGACGGAGAACTCATTCAAGAAATAAAACTCACGGGAACCAAGCCATCCAACATTGCTTTTGGCGGAACGGATGGCAAAACCTGCTTCCTGACTCTACAGGACCGCGGAGCTGTTGAGACATTTCGTGCAGAACATCCCGGAAGATCTTTTACCATGACTACTAAAAAATGACAATAATGAAAGTCCGAATTATTCTATCCCTCCTTTTTCTAGCCCCGCTCTGGCTTTCCGCGCAGCAATTTGACATGCTTATAAAAGGTGGTCATGTCATCGATGCACGAAATAACATCGACGCAATCATGGATGTGGCCATAGAAGACGGTGAGATCTTAAATGTAGCGGAAAATATTTCTGTGGAAAATGCCTTCACGGTGATTGATGCCACGGGGTTGTTGGTCGTACCGGGCTTGATCGATCTGCATTCACACAATTTTCACGGTACCGATGATGATAGATACCTGGCCAATAGTTTCTCCGCTCTTCCTCCCGATGGCTTTACGTTTCGTACTGGCGTGACCACGATTGTAGATGTTGGTGGTGCGGGTTGGCGCAATTTTAAGACGTTTAAAAAGCAGACTATCGACAAATCAAAAACCCGCGTGCTCGCATTTATCAACATAGTTGGTGCCGGGATGGCTGGTGGATCTTTTGAGCAAAACCTGCAAGACATGGACGCTCGACTCACGGCATTGGAGGCAAATTCTTTTAAAGAGCATATTGTTGGAGTAAAAGTAGCGCACTATTACGGACCGGAATGGACCCCCGTAGAACGTGCAGTCGAAGCAGGGAGAATTGCCGACATCCCGATCATGGTTGACTTTGGAGCTACAGAACCACCTCACCCACTTGAGACACTTTATATGGAGAAGCTTCGCCCAGGTGATATTTTCACACATACCTTTGGCCATGTAAAAGGTCGAGACCCCATTGTGAATTTTGAGAGTGGTAAGCTAGAGCCGTTTGTTTTTGCAGCTCAGGAGCGTGGCATTATTTTCGATGTCGGCCATGGCGGAGGTAGTTTTCTTTTTGACCAAGCGATACCTGCCTTGCAAGCGGGCTTCAAACCGAATACAATTAGTACGGACTTGCACACTGGTAGCATGAATGGCGGAATGAAAACGATGCTAAATGTGATGTCAAAATTCATCAATATGGGCATGTCTATTCCCGAGGTCATTGCTGCCTCGACTTGGAAACCTGCCCAAGTGATCAAGCGAACAGAGCTGGGAAATCTCTCTGTGGGATCTCCGGCAGACGTCGCGTTACTCAAAGTACATGAAGGCGAGTTTGGTTTTATCGATGTGAAAGGCTGGAAATATCCTGGTACTCAAAAAATCGAATGTGAGCTGACCATTCGTGACGGCGCAGTAGTATATGATCTAAATGGACTTTCTCGACCAAGCTGGGAACCACGCTAAATATCCTGCGCTTTCTTGGCGCGTATGCGACTGAGGCTTTCTGCCGTTACGCCCAAAAATGAAGCTAAATATTTTAGGGGTATGTGCTGCACATATTCCGGATGCTGCGCCAATAATTTATAATAACGCTGATCGGCACTGAGTGTAAGAAGATCCAGCTCACGCTGGCGTTTATCAATGAGTAGTATCTCCATCATCACTCTGCCCAGCACATTGATCTCAATAAAGTGTTCATAAAGCCAATAGAGATCGTCGTGACTAATGGCGAGTAGTTCAGACTTGGTCAACGTTTTGATGCAGTATTGAGAAGGGGTTTGGGTTAGGAAGGAAGTAATGCTACTGGCAAATTCACTTTTGAAGCGAAAATTAGTTGCAATCTCACGCCCATTGCGAATGACAAAAACACGGATCGTTCCATCCACGATAAAGTAAACTTTGTCTTCGATCTCACCCTCATTGGTGATGATGGCATTTTTTGGAATCTGGACATAATGCATCCGGTCTGAAAAAGCTTGCCAGGTGTCGTCACTGATTGCACCAAGTTTAGAAAGTCGCTTGCGAAATTGCTCCAGATGATGTTCCCGACGTGCTCGATGATCCATTAGAGTGATAAAATACAAATAATTTTTGCCCACAATGACCTAACCATAAATTGATCTATGATAAGATCGCAGCCCTAAAGTACTCCAGCACTTGATCTATGATAAGAAGTCCCAATGTCTTTGGGATCACCACTTGAAATACCCTATGTTGGTTCCATGATTTACGCGATCATTTGGTTCAGTTCCGATAGAGATACCGATATCGGCATGTCCGCTTGCGTCCTGCCATCTTCAATGCACACTTGACCCCGTGCAACGAAAACAACCATCGAGGATCATCTCTGCAGTAGTTACCCTACTGCATGAGATGATCCTTTTTTTCTCTTTACATTCATCGTATGAAAGGAAGCTTGTTAGGGGTGCTGCGCAATCTCTGCTTTGCAATGCAGGTGCTCATCGTCTTCTTATTAGTCATGGAAAGACAAGTAGAGCTTCCTGCATGGATCGCTCCCATTGGGCGCATGCACCCCTTGATTTTACACCTGCCTATTGGACTTCTATTTGCATTGGGCTTGCTTGCAGTTATTCGTGCTCCAAGCACAAATGGTGCAAATAAATCAATCGAATCTTACCTCCTCCATGTCACTGCTGCTCTTGCAGCTGTGACCGCCCTGGTAGGCTTTTTTCTGGCCGTACAGGGTGACTATGATGCAGATGCTGTGCGCTGGCACAAATGGACTGGTGTGGGAGTGAGTCTCTTTTCCTATTTCTTGTTGATCGTCCATAACGAAAACTGGCAACGGAGTTTTTACCATGGCCTACTTGCCGTGACCACGGCCCTCTTAATCTATGCGGGTCATCTCGGGGGTGAACTTACCCACGGAGAAAACTTCGTTTTTGGTTCTTCAACGGAAGAAGAAGTCCTTGTTATCAATGAATTTACTCCACTCTATGAGGCTCTCGTCAAGCCTATCCTAAAGAAGAAGTGTTTCAGTTGTCACAACGAGCGAAAATCAAAAGGTGACCTTGTGATGATTGATCAGGAGCGTTTTAAGAAAGGTGGTGAAAATGGTCCCAGCTTCATTCCCTATCAGCCAGATCAAAGTCAAATTGTACAACGCATTGATTTACCGCTTGAGGAGGAAGAGCACATGCCTCCTCGCAGTAAGACCCAACTCAATGATCGAGAGAAGGAAATAATCTCTCGCTGGGTGGCGTCTGGCGCTCACTTTGATCTGGCACTCAAAGATTATCCCAGAGAAGATCCCAACACCCACTGGCTAGCTGGGCAATACCAAAACCTCGAAGCACCCAGCGTGAAATATACGTTTGAATTTGCTGATCAGGACGTAGTGCGTTCGCTCAATACACCTTTTCGGAGTGTACGTCAACTCGACCTGAACTCTCCAGCACTGGATGCAACCATTTTTGTGCGAGCGAATTATGAACCCTCTTTTCTCACCGAGCTGGATGTGGTGAAGAATCAGCTCATCTCACTAAATCTGACCAATCTGCCGATCACAGATGATGAGCTGAGCAGCATCGCTAAATTTAAGCAACTCGAGAAGCTCATTCTAAACGGAACGGACATCAATGGAGAGGGACTCCAGTATTTAGGAGAATGCACAGCGCTCAAGTCACTGGGGCTCTCTAGCACAGATGTGACATTCGACCAAATCAAGTCGCTCCTTGAAGCGACAAACCTCCGTACCATAAGCCTCTGGAATACGCCCCTGACGAAAGATGAGTTTACAGCATTAAATCTATCTCATCCCGAGGTTGATATCAACGTTGGAGACCTGCCTTCTACGACAGATTCCATCGCACTGGCACCTCCTAGCCTGGCAAACAAAAGGCTCATTATGGGCCAAGGTGAGCAATTGCGCATCAAGGAGATGTTTGACGGGGTGATCACACGATATACCCTTGATGGCAGTGACCCAGATAGCAGCTCACAGATTTATCAGGCTCCCATTGCGGTGAGCGGATTGACAAACTTTAAGGCCAAGGCATACAAGGGCGGCTGGCTGGATAGTCCCATCAGTAACTTCACCATTTTACAAAGTGGTCTCAGGGCAGACACGGTTTTCTTACTCTCCGCACCAAATCCAAAATATCGTGCATCCGGTGCTTACAGTTTGGTCGATCTCGAAAAAGGTGGGCCTCGTGAATTTAGATCTCCTTACTGGTTGGGTTTTCGTGAGCACCCAT
>CAJQNM010000814.1 GCA_905479665.1 uncultured Saprospiraceae bacterium | reverse complement strand
CCATCTCAAGTTTGTAGAGGAAACGGCGATCGCTGCCGAGATGTTTCCAGAAGCTGCTTTGGCTTTGATCTGGAAAACATTTGCCTATCACCGCATAACAGACTACTGGGGGCCTGTGATCTATTCCTCTTTTGGAGAAGAAGAGGGCATCGCTAATTATGACAGCCAGCGATCTCTGTACATTAACTTCTTTTCCACCCTTGACGATGCAGTCGCCATCTTAAGAGCCAACCGCAAGGGAAACAGCTTTGCCCAAAACGATCTGCTGTTTCAAGGAGATGAAAGCAAATGGATCACTTTTGCGGAGACCCTGCGTTTAAGGTTGGCCATGCGTCTTAAATACGTAAGCCCGGAACTCGCTCAGCAAGAGGCTGAAAAAGCCGCTGCAGCCGGTGTGATGACCGACAATGATGATAACGCTGTGATCACTACTACAGCAGATGCTATGCATCCACTCACGACCATCACCAACTGGGGCGAATTTCGCATGAGTGCGCTTATGGAGAGCTTTCTCAAAGGCTACAATGATCCTCGACTAGAGATATACTTTAGCCCTTCCATCAATGGCGACTCAGATGGAGATGGAAACGCCTTTGAGGGTCTGCGCAATGGGCAGCCGACCGAAGCAAAGTCAATAAAGCTCAATGGCAACCATTCCAATGTACACGTGCGCTGGCAACCTGAGGAACGTGGTGGCACCAATCCTTCCATCAAGGTGATGTCTGCATCCGAAGCATATTTTCTTCGAGCCGAAGGTGCCCTAGAGGGATGGGAGATGGGAGGAACAGCTGCATCTCTTTACGAACTCGGCATCAGAGCATCACTTATAGAAATAATGCATCCTACAGACTCTGTGGTCAATGCCTACCTGCAGAGCATAGCCATTCCCACCGCATCTGATGAAGACTCTCCTCCAACCACCGATGTTCCCGTCAAATTTGACGAGTCGGCTGCCAAAGAACGCCAACTAGAACAAGTCATTACCCAAAAGTGGATCGCACTTTTTCCCGATGGTTGGGAAGCCTTCTCAGAGTTGCGTCGCACCGGATACCCTAAAACATACCCGCTCATTGAGGTCGAAAATCCAGATCTCCGGGGAGACGAAATTTTTCGCCGACTTACTTTTGTCGATAGCGAACATGCTGACAATCCAGAGGGGCTAACAGGTGCAGCTATTCTACTGAAAGGGCCAGATAATAACGCTACGCACGTTTGGTGGGATAAGAAATAAGGCGTTTCCTTATCTTCCAGCCAAAGTCAGGTACATGAGTATAGCAACGGCAAATTTGGCCTCCCTTTTCCGTCCCCTGTTCACAGCCGTGGTAGGTGATGTGATGGATCAGATGGGATACCAAAACCAATTCCTTCCGCCCAACATTAGACCGCTTCACGATGAGATGATCGTGCTGGGTCGGGCCATGCCTGTCCTAGAAGCCGACCGATCCGATGTGCCAGCCCATTTGCAGGATAAGCCCTTCGGTGTGATGCTTGAGGCACTAGATGATCTCAAGGCTGGCGAGGTGTATATCTGCAGTGGTTGCTCACCAGACTTTGCCCTTTGGGGTGAACTCATGAGCACACGAGCGCAACAGCTGGGAGCAGTTGGGGCCGTACTGGATGGATATTCGCGGGACACTCGAGGTATTCTCGCGCTGGATTTTCCGACTTTTTCCTACGGCAATTATGCACAAGATCAAGCCCCACGGGGTTCAGTCGTTGATTTTCGTGTACCTATTGTGATCGGCGAAGTGAAGGTCAATCCTGGCGACATCATTTTTGGAGACTTAGATGGTGTTTGTGTGATACCCCAACAAATTGAAGCGGAGGTGGTGCAGCGTGCCACCAAAAAAGCAACGACAGAAAACGAAGTACGCATCGCCATCGAAAAAGGAATGCCCGCGGTCGCAGCTTTTGAAAAATACGGCGTAATGTGATGAACCTATCGGGCAAAAATGTTTTGGTCACAGGTGGTGGTGGTGTAGGTGTCGCCTCTGGAGTTGTCGCTGCACTATTGGAAGCAGGAGCGAATGTGATCATCAATGAGGTTGATCATAAAACGCTCAAAGAGGGACAAAAGCGATTTCCAAATGTGACTGCCGTAAAGGCCGATGTCACAAGTGAAGAAGATATTTTAGCGCTCTTTAAAATCATAGTGGAGCGACACGGCATTTTACATGGATTGGTCAATAATGCGGGCATCGGTTTGAGTCGAGTAGCCCATGATGCGTCAGAGGAAGAATTTGACAAGATATTCGGAATCAATGTAAAGGGTGTTTGGCGGGTATCAAGATTATTTGCGCAACAATTAATAGCGGCAAAACTGCCGGGTGCCATTGTCAATATTTCTTCTGTCCATGCGCACTCGGCCATGTCTCGCAATGCCTTGTACACCACCACCAAAAATGCTGTGGTGGGTCTGACCATGGGTATGGCGGTCGAACTTGGCAAACACAATATTCGGGTCAATGCGGTCGCTCCGGGATATGTCCATGCAGAGCAAAATTATGATCTCGTTAAAACCTGGACTGAAGATCCTAAACAATGGGTACAAGATTTTATCAATAATCAGCAAGTATTGCATCATGATATAAAAGCCATCGATGTAGGTCGTACCGCAGCCTTTTTATTGTCAGATGGAGCACGCTCTATCACCGGCCAACAATTATTTGTCGACGCCGGAAAAACCAGTTTATTATTTAATCGAGATTATACAGGAGATGCCGGCAATTACCAAATTTGAATTTTACGAAGTTATTGTTCCGGCGCACGCTGGTGCCATTGCGAGCAAGAGTATAGTAAAACCTTTGCATAAACTCCCCGTTGGAGCCAAACCGGGTTGGTCAGTGCAATTTGATCAACTGCCCAAAATTATCATC
>CAJQNM010000813.1 GCA_905479665.1 uncultured Saprospiraceae bacterium | reverse complement strand
TATCAAATAGACTGCATGCCTGAAGGCAAATAAACTCAGTCTGAAGCGTAAATACCGGCGGTCTGGTACCAATTAAAGTGCAGCTAATTTCACCAACGGAACCAGCTCAAAGTTCAAGGCTCACTTCTCCCGCTCTGACCCCTGGCACCTGACTCCTGTCTCCTGACTCCTGGATCTGCCCCTTCTCCATTGTCCATTGTCCATTTTCCATTGTCAATTTTCAATTATTCATCTCCTTTCTGCTTTCTCACCTTCTGCTCCTTATCTAGGCCGTTCAAAACCTCTGCACGAATGCCATCGGTGAGTCCGATTTTTATCTCACGTTTTTCGATTTCGTCTTCATTTAGTTGCAGCTCGACAAAAGTGGTGTCGCCACTGAAAATAATATCGCGCTCAAAAATCGTCAATACACTGTCTCTGCGATCCAAGATAATGTCTGCACTGGCACTATACCCAGCACGCAAAAACACTTCTTCAGAGGGCTTGATATCCGCCTTTACTTCAAACTTGACCGTGCCCTCTTCCAGCACACCCTGTGGAGCGATGTGCTCCAAGATGGCCTCAAATTTGTGATCTTCGATTGCTCCGATGGTGAGTTCCAGCGGCATGTTCTCTCGTAGTTTACCTACTTCCGACTCATCAATTTTACCTTCAAAAATCAGCGACTTCATATCTGCAACAACTGCGATACTGGTCCCTTCATTAAAATTATTCCGCTCGATCACCGACGAACCTTCTTCTACGGGAACATCCAGCACCATTCCATCTACAGTCGACACAATCTCGTTTGAGACCTGACCGTATTTTCTACTGGCCCCTTCTCGCAAGAGCTGCAGATTGGTAATGGCCGCATCGAGTTCTTGTTTCGCTACTTCCACATCACTGGTAAATTGCTTGAGGTTATTACCGGCCACGATCCGAGCATTGCCCAGCTCCGCTTCACGCACACTGAGATCTAGGCGCAGCGTATTGTTCTCCTGCTCAGAAATTACCCCTTCTTTAAAGAGTTGCTCACCGCGCTCGGCCTCTCTTTTAGCATTGTCAAAGCTCACTTGAGCCGCAGCAATATCCAGACTTTTATCAAAAACCTCCTGCTGTCTCGTCAGCTCCCGTTGTGCCTCCCGATGCCGAATACGGGCGAGCTCTACGTTTGATTCCGCGTTATTAATATTTACCGGGCTAGGAATTAATTTGATTTTTGCCAAGCGTTGTCCCTTCGCAACGATCTCACCTGCCTCGACAAAGATCTCATCGACAATACCGGACACTTGAGGTTTTATTTGAACCTCTCTGCGAGGCTTTATCGAGCCCGTCGCCACCGTCTTCTGAATTACATTGTCCTTCAGCAGTGAGACATACTCGTACTTTACCGGATCCTTCTTACCCTGCGAATAAAAATAATACGCCAGGGCGATAGACAGGACCGCAAATACTGCGACACCTGCAATTATGCAACCTTTTTTCATTGTTTAAATTCGTTCTATTCATCTTTAAGGGCGACCACTGGATTGACCCGTGATGCCTGTAGAGCAGGGATCAAGCCGGTTAGTGCACCAGAAATAACCAATATGATTAGCGCACCTATACCGACCGTTGCCTCAATCTGTGGATTGTAGAAAAATTCTCCTCCATCACCCACAGCTTGACTCATCAGAAAAATAATTCCAGTACTCACCAAGAGGCCCACATAGCCTGCTACTGTCGTAATAAAAACTGATTCGAGCAGTACCATACTTACGATGGATCCAGGTGTTGCACCCATCGCTTTGCGAATGCCAATTTCTTTTGTACGCTCCTTGACTATAATTAACATAATATTTCCTACGCCGATTACTCCCGCCAACAAACTACCGATACCGACCACCCATATGATGAGTCGAATACCGAAAAATAATCCCATCACCTCACCAAATTCTTTCTCCAGATTAAAATTGCCAATCCCCTCCTCATCATCTGGGTGCACTTTGTGTCGTTCTTTGAGCATGGCCACTACCTGATCCTCAATCGAACTCACTTTAACTTCATCGTGCATGGTACACACAAACCAATCGATAATTCCCACTTGATTTCTGACCAACTGTGCCGTGGTGAGTGGCATGATCAGAGTCCGTTCGTCTTCCGAACTTTCTTCTCCTCCGCGACTTGATTCAAATATTCCAACAACTTTATATTCAGCACCGGCCACTGAAAGATATTGGCCGATTGGGTCTTCCTCTTCTTCAAATAGTAATTCCTGCACCCGATGGCCGATCACGAGAATCTTTCGACGATATTTTAAATCAAGGGGGTTGATAAATCGGCCCTCCCTTATCTTAATGGGTTCTATATGTTGCAACTCGGGTGTCTCGCCCCGTACTTCAAAATCTTCCGTCTTGCCCCCGCGGGTGATGGCCGGTGTCGGCACATGCATTCTTGGAGCGACAAAACGAATTTCATCGGAAAATTTTACCCGAATGGCCTCTACGTCCTTTTCATTGAGAATAACGCGACGACCTGCTTGCAAGCCTGCATAGGGCAGGCGGGTATTCATGGCCCACACGTATAGCGCATTGGTCGCTCGATCTCCAAAATTGGAAAACACCCCATTTTCCATGCCACGGCCAGATCCCATTAAAAAGACCAGCATGAAGATGCCCCAAAATACACCCAACGCTGTCAGGAACGTACGCAATTTGTGTTTGCGAATTGTTCCAAATATTTCCTGCCACTTATCGTAATCAAACATTAGCCTTTCATTGCAGTGATTGGATTTACTCTGGCTGCTTTTGTTGCCGGGATCAGCCCCGCGATAGCTCCACTGATCACCAGGAGCAAAAGGGCCACGACGATGGCTCCAAAATTAACTTCGGGATTGCGAAAAAACTCCAATTCTACCTCATTTTCAACCATTAAATAATTGATCCCGTAGATGACCGAAAACCCAGCCAGCAATCCTAAATATCCAGCGATCAAAGTGATAAAAATAGACTCCTGTAAGATCATGGAAATGATCGATCTTGGAGTAGCTCCCAAGGCCTTACGAATGCCAATTTCTTTCGTACGCTCCTTGACAATAATTAACATGATATTACTTACCCCTATCACTCCGGCAATAATACTCCCGATGCCAACGAACCAGATAAATCCCTTGATCGCTCCGATGACCGTTCGAAATTCCTGATAATCTTCAAGCGAATTATTGATGTAAAGGGCTTGCCGATCATTGATGTCAAATTTATGTCGCAATGCCATTTTTTCTCGTATTCTGGATTCCATTTCCTGAGATTCTTCCAGTGTTGCATCGCCCACCGTCATCATCATTTGATGCACCCGGTCAGTCGATTGATTAATGGATTGGGCCGTGGAAAGAGGTACATAGACGACCTCTGTGTCTCCCTCCCAAAAGTCTCCAAATTCTCCAATCACGGTATACATTATACCGTCAATATTTAGCTGCTCACCAATCACCTCCGCGTCCTTGCCAATCAGTGCTCGACCTACTTTTTCGCCGATCAGACAGACCTTGCGAGCTTCGCGAATGTCAAGCTCATTGATATTTCGACCACGCTTTATTTCAGAGTTCATTAAAATATGATTGGCCGGATGGACACCGCGTACGTTGTAGGCTTGACTATTCTTTTTGAACGATATTACGCTGCGGCGATCGAGATAAAATCGACCGGTAAGGTGCTCAACTCCTTTGATTTCGTCGCGAATCATGGCCAGATCCTCATTGGTAAACTGAATGCGTCTTCCCGCCGGTAGGCCCTGATATTCTTGCGAAGTGCGACCGCGATAGAGCCATAGACTATTTATCGAATCATCTTGGAAATTATGTTCCGCACTATTTTCCAGGCCAGTGCCTGCACCCAATAATATGATCAACATAAATATGCCCCACCAGACACTCAGAGCGGTGAGAAAAGTGCGCAACTTGTGTCGACGCATCGAGGCAAATATTTCCGACCATTTATCCAGATCAAACATCAGCGCTCTATGTT
>CAJQNM010000812.1 GCA_905479665.1 uncultured Saprospiraceae bacterium | reverse complement strand
TCTGATTGGGGCAGCCATCAAGCAAGAGTTCATGCTGACATTCCCCAATCCAGATCAACTGCGCACTAAGAGCCAAGTAGATCTCTTTGAGGATATCCGTGGCTGGTTTCAACAGGGCAATTCCCTGGAATTGCTGCACGACGAAAGCGAAAAGGAGTATCGCAAGAAGGTAAGTGAGGTGCCCGGACTTACAGCACTAGCCAAAAAAATCACCACCGATGCACAAGACCTGCCAGTGGCAGAGGAGATGATCTTGTATGCTCTCACCGAGTTTGATGTGATTGGCAAGGAGCTGATTGACTCGAAGCTTACTTTTCGTGATATGCTCGCAGACATGCTGGGTGGATTGAACTAAGGATATCATTAGGGACGATTAAATCGAAATCCTTGACTCAAGTGGTCAGGTAGTCGAGACACTAAACAGCCAAAAGCCCAGGCCTCTTGCCAAAGCAGTATATTTGAGGTTCATGTACGTCCAAACCGCGCGACTGGGATTTTCGATCCTTTTCCTTCTCTCTTTATTGGCTTTGTCTGCTCAAAATGCAGGCAACATTAATTTTATCGACAACGATATCAAGGAAGCCATCAGACAGGCGGAGGAAGAAAATAAACTCATTTTTATTGACGGATATGCCACTTGGTGTGTGCCTTGCAAATTGATGGAAGATGAGGTATTTATCCACCAAAACGTGTATGAATACTTCAATGATCATTTTATCAATCTGAAGTTGGATCTTGAAGAGGGCATTGGGCCGATGCTCAGTGCACGCTATGATGCGCACACGCTGCCTTTCTATATGTTTTTGTCAAATGACGAAACTTTGGTGCACTCCATGCATGGTTTTCAGCGTATTCACGAGCTTTTGCGTGAGGCAAAGCGGGCCCAGCAACCTGAACGACTACGCTCCGCCTGGGATAAGCGCTACAAAGAGGGCGACCGCAAGCCTAGCTTCCTATACAACTATGCTTTTGCGATCTATCCGAGCCCAGATGATTTACATCGGAAAGTAGTGGACGAATATCTGGAGTCCAGTCCTGACATGACGACGCCTCAAAACGTGCGTTTTGTTTTCCATTTTGTGGAGGATGTCGACTCAGATCTCTTTCGACATCTTATCGAAAATCAGAGATACTTTTCTGATGAATTGGGGGAGGAAAAAGTCCAGGCCTCCATTGATATGATGGTTGACAATGCTGTGCTGAATAGCTCACCGGAGCTTTCTGTCGAACAGGTGTCAGATCTCTACATCATGGCTTATCCTTCTTCAGGAGAAAAGAAGGCACTGGAGTACAAGATGATCAAGTATGACAAAGTAACCGAAGCAGAGTTATATACACAGACGTTGCTTAAGTACTACGATCTTGTTCCTCCCAGCGATGCCGAACTGCATGAAACCAGCAGGTACATCATGCAATCCTCCCAGAGCGAGATTCAATTCGATCTTATCGCCAAGTGGTTGAATCGTTTGAGCGAGCAAACCAATCATCCAGAATATCTAGTCACGAAGGCTGAATTGCAAGCGCAGCGAGGAGACGTCTCCGGTGCATTGCTAAGCTATAAGCTTGGTAAGAAGCGGGCAAAGCAAGCCAAGGACAAAGACCAGGTAAGGGTCTTTCAGCAGAAATATAAGAGCCTTAAGAAAACTGGATAGAGTTAGTATACACTATCGTCTGACCAAAGTTCTCTTTACTCTTGAATTCAATCCAAAATCGTTTGAACCAGTCAATTTAGCGATCTGCTCAATCAAAAAAGTCTCGATTGGATTGTTCCCAGTGGGGGACTGCTCCCTGGGCTGTTCTTGTTGTTGTGTAGTCGACATGAAAACATTTATTGTAAGGTTGTGGTAAGAACGTGTGAAACTGACTAAATGTTTCCTCTAGAATCCCCTCAGGCTGGAACTTTAACGTTTCTCACCTACCAAAATCCTGACTCTCAGTCAGAATTTATCATCTCGCCCGACAAATGTACTGCTATCAGGATATGACCAAACATAAAGAATAGGGAAATGTGGAATAATTGGTAGTAATGTTTCGCATGTGAGATTTTCTTAGTATTATTGCCATGCAACTGTTTTCATAGTTTATTAATTTTTTAGGGTGTATTGAGCGTTTGATTCTGTCAAACGCTCTTTCCTTTTTTAGGAGATACGCTAAGAATGCGAAATGGGTCACAATTAAGAGGCCTCAAAAGCAAACACTCTCCTTAGCGAATCAGCGCGACTTCGCCACGCCTCACTTCCACTTCTCCGTCGGGGTACCGCACTGTGGCCACATAAGCATATACCTCGCTCGGAGCACGCTCGCCATTGTGATTTCCATTCCAGCCATTAGGATCGTTGTCATTGTAGACCAGTTGGCCCCAGCGATTAAATACCTTGAGCTCTACGACCTCAACCATTCCCGTGATTTGTACGACACGAAAGACTTCATTTGACGGTTCTTCCTCTTCATTACTCGTGCTGCCAGGCGTAAATGCATTGGGCATGCCCCAGGTGGGTTGTACCCCAGTTATATCGATTGTTGTGCTCACCGGGCAGCCATTTTCCGAAAGGTATTCGACACGAAAAGAATTGTCTCCGCCTTTTATGACTGCGGTAGCCGATTCACCTGTCCCTTCGAGAGACTCACCATTCTGAGTCCATTGATAGGAAGATCCTCCAGCTTGAGTGGTTAAAGTAACCACTGTCCCAGCGCCCAGTCCCTGTATCTCACGATCGATTTCTGGAGCGACGGTGATGGCTGCATTAGTGCCCGGGAAAACCTGCACCGTGACAAAACCCTGCGCCAAGCATCCGTTGTCATTCTCTCCAGTCACACTAAAAGTGTTCATGGATGAGGATACATCTTCTGCTGTGGGTACTCCACAATTTCTGCATGTTAAATTCGTGCCGGTCCATTGAAAATCACCAAAACCCATCGCATCAAGAACAGACAATTGCACATCTGAGCCGGGACAAATAGCAGTGTCAGGGATAACAGTTAATGTTGTTGGCGGTATGATATTGACACTCACGGTGGCTGAAGCTGGGCAGTTATCTTGCATCCCAGTGACGGTCCAGGTCATGCTCTGAGCTGTCTGAGCAATGGGATCGGGACAATCTATTTCATCTCCAGATGAGAGTCCACCACAACGCAGACCTTCGGCAGGCATCCACTCAAAAGAATCGAGCTCGTCTGCCGTGAGCAGCACCAATTGAACGGGCTCATTGGGGCAGACG
>CAJQNM010000811.1 GCA_905479665.1 uncultured Saprospiraceae bacterium | reverse complement strand
ATGATGCGGCTCTTCGGAGTGAGTGGAAATCTGATGAGTTTGGGTGCCATTGATTTTGGCCTCATTGTCGATGGTGCAGTCATTATTGTGGAGGCCATCGTGCATCGATTGCAAAGCAATAAGAGCGATGCTCCGTTATCGCGGGAGCAGCACGATAAGGAGGTCTATCTGGCCGCCTCAAAAATAAGAGGAAGTGCTGCGTTTGGTGAGATTATCATACTCATTGTTTATCTGCCTATTCTTGCATTGGTCGGGATAGAAGGGAAAATGTTTACGCCCATGGCGCAGACGGTTTCGTTTGCCATTCTGGGTGCATTCTTGTTGTCTTTGACCTATGTCCCGATGATGAGTGCACTATGTCTAGGTCGTCATTCGAACAAGAACGAGATGGTGTCTCAGCGTATCATGTCCTTTTTCCAAAGACTCTATACTCCCCTACTTAACTTCTCCCTTAGTTTTAAACGGACCGTTCTCTTTCTAGCAGTGCTTCTATTTGCTGCAGCATTATTTGTGTTTACCCGATTGGGTGGAGAATTTATCCCAACCTTGTCTGAGGGCGACATTGCCACTCATATTATTATTCCCCCGGGGAGCTCGCTGCAACAGGAGATCGCAACCACAACGAAGGCCGAACAATTACTCCTTGAGCATTTTCCTGAAATAGAACAGATCGTATCAAAGATTGGCAGTGCGGAGGTGCCAACAGATCCGATGCCGATGGAAGTGGCCGATATGATGGTTATTCTTAAAGATCGAAAAGACTGGACCTCGGCAAGTAGTAAGGAAGAATTTTTTGAGAAAATGGAACATGTACTCGAGGATCTGCCTGGTGTGACCACCGAGTTTAGTCAGCCTATTCAGATGAGATTTAATGAACTAATGACGGGTGTGCGAAGTGATGTCGGAATAAAAATATTCGGCGATGACATCGATCGTCTGGTTGCATTGTCAGGGCAAATTGTTTCGAAAATAACAAACCTACCAGGTGTGCAGGATGCCCGGGCGGAAGCCGTCTCAGGTTTTCCACAGATCACGATTAAATACGACAAAGACAAACTGGCACTATACGGACTAAATGTTGATGATCTCAATCGTACAGTGCGGATGGGTTTTGCTGGTCAGAAGGCAGGTGTGGTTTACGAACAGGAACAACGATATGATTTGGTGGTGCGTTTGCAAGAAAACTATCGTTCAGATCCGGATCAAGTGGAGCATTTATTTGTCACTCTACCGACAGGTAAACAAATTCCGCTGCGTGAAGTAGCGAGTGTAACGTTAGAAAATGGACCGGCGCAAATCAGTAGGGAAGAAGGGAAGAGACGGATCATCATCGGGTTTAATGTACGCAACCGTGATGTCGAAAGTGTGGTGGAGGAGATTCGAAACGTTATTTCCGACCAGATCGAGCTCCCAGTGGGTTATTATATAAAATATGCCGGTCAGTTTGAAAACCTCAGCCGTGCTCAGGCCCGCCTATCCGTAGCAGTGCCCATTGCGCTAATTCTCATTTTAAGCCTCCTCTATTTTACCTTTTCTAGTATAAAACAGTCTCTTCTCATATTTACAGCGATACCCCTGTCAGCCATTGGGGGCGTTTTTGCACTATGGATTCGGGACATGCCTTTCAGTATTTCTGCAGGTATTGGATTTATCGCACTTTTTGGAGTAGCTGTCCTAAATGGCATTGTTATGATCTCATATTTCAATCAATTAAAGTCTGAAGGGATGGACGATATCATGGAGCGGATAAAAGTCGGCACTGCCGTGCGACTGCGACCTGTGATTATGACAGCCGCCGTGGCATCTTTTGGATTTTTGCCGATGGCTCTTAGTACGAGTGCAGGAGCGGAAGTGCAAAAGCCACTGGCAACCGTGGTGATCGGTGGGTTAATCACTGCGACCTTACTCACCCTGGTGGTGCTACCGATCCTCTATTACTACTTGGAGAAAAATTCGTCTCCAAACATGCGCTCACCTCAAACGGCAATACCGGTCATTCTTTTGTTGACCATAGGATTTAGCCTGCCGACAAAGGCGCAAGAATTCACAACTCTTCCGGAAGCGATGGCGTTGGCACTTGATTACAGCCCACAAATAAAAGCCGCAACGCTTGAGATTGAGCAGCAACGCCAAAAAACTGAGTATCCTTACATCACGCCCATGACTGAGATCAATGCCACCCTTGGTCAATTAAATACGCGCTTTGTTGACCAAAGTTTTTCCATATCCCAAACCTTCAATCCTTACCTACCAAAGGTGCTGCGAAATCTTGGCGAGACCCGCCTTGTCAGCACTCAGCTCAACCAAGAAATAGCACGTAATGAGGTGATGCACCATCTCCGCTCTTTGTGGAATTCTTATCTGTATCAGATCTCACTGAGGGGGCTACATGAGCAGAAGGAAATAGAGTATGTGAATATGGTAAGCTACCTCAGCAGTCAGCTTGAATATGGAGAAATAAATCGCACTGCACAAGCAAGAGTGGTTCTGGAACATCGGGAGTTACAATTTAAAATCAAGCAGTTGCGAAGCAAGGCAGAATTGCTGCACGCCCAGATAAATGTCCTGGTCGGTACAGAAATAGATATTGATGAACAGGATTTGGAAGTGGAGAGCCTTGATCAAGAGATCACTGATCTCTCTAGTGGTGACAATTACCCAAGGATTAAGTCTGCATTGCAGAATACAGAAATTAGAAATGCTGAAAGAAAGGTCCTAAGTGCCGAAGCAAGACCGGAATTTGTATTGGGTTATTTTATTCAATCCTTGCGTGGAGTACAGGAAATCTCTGGGGTGACGACAGACTACAATGGTGCACCTCGGTTCCAAGGCATCAGCCTGGGGGTCAATGCACCTATCTTTGGCAAAGGAAGGCAGGCTAAGAAAGAAGCTGGGGAGACTGCGGTTCTGATCGCTCAGTCCCGCGTCGAACAGGTAAGGCAAGAAAGCAGGGCCCAATTTACCAAGCTGATGAAGGATCGCGATGCCATTCGTTCGGAGCTTACGTACTATGAGGGTGAGGCTGTGCCTGGTGCTGCTCAGCTACTTGAAGACATCCGTACCACTTTCGAGAATGGAGGAGCGACCAGTAGCGAGTTTTTGGAAGCGACAGATCTCCACTTCGATCTCAGGGAGAAATATTTAGAAGTAATAAACAGGCACAATCAAAATATATATGATCTGTGGTATTTATTAGGCAATTAATTGAATAGTGATGATGAGTAAGAATATGAAACAATATATGATGCTGGCAATGTGCTGCAGTATTGTCTTGAGCTGTTCGCATGATCATGTAGCTGATGAGCATGCAGATCATTCACATGAAGAATCATCCGAAATAGATATTCATGATACTGAGGTGCATGGGGAGAAAGAGGTGCATCTCAACGAAGCTCAGTTCATGAATGCGGAGATTGACACGGGCTGGTTTGCGATGAAAAATCTCACCGATGTGATTCGCGCCAATGGCTATACCAAGTTGGATCCGCAACATGAGGCCGAGGTAAGTCTGCCTGTGGCCGGGACGATTCAGTCCATCAAAGTGATCGAGGGAAATTACGTAAAGAAGGGGCAGCAGGTCGCTACCATGAGTAGTTTGGAGCTGAATGACAAATTATTCTTGCGTGAGTCATTGCGAGAAGATTTGGCAACCGCACGTGCTCGGCAAAGCTTTTTGGAACAGGAGCGTGCACGCCAGGCAAAGCTGGCTGAGCTGAACCTGAGTGCACAGAAGGCACTGCAAAAGTCTACTTCTGATCTTGCCGTTGAAAATTCACGCATAGCGGCTCTCAGCAGTAAGATTAATTTATTGGATGACGCCTTTAAAATGATTGGGCGATCCGAATCTGGCAGGATACCCATTGTCGCACCAATCAGTGGATACATCAATGAAATTCACTTCAAACTAGGCGCAACAGTGGCGGCTGGTGTACCCATGTTTTCCATTGTGGATAACAGCCAGATGCATGTTGATCTCCTGGTTTATGAAAAAGATCTATCACGTGTACAGGTG
Source organism: uncultured Saprospiraceae bacterium (assembly GCA_905479665.1). Lineage (GTDB taxonomy): Bacteria > Bacteroidota > Bacteroidia > Chitinophagales > Saprospiraceae > CAJQNM01. The sequence continues at coordinate 888 of CAJQNM010000811.1, read as the reverse complement.
GGTCAGACGGTCCGTTTTGTGCTGGCCAATCAAAACGATCAAGAGATCAACGGGAAGATTTACAACATCGGAAAATCATTTGCCAGTGATACCAAGTCGGTGGCTGTCCATGCCGACCTCGAGCTGAACGAAATAAATCTAATGCCGGGCATGTACCTCAATGCACTGATCAATGTTGGAGAAAATGAAGTGAGAGCACTACCCGAAGAGGCCATTGTACTGGCAGAAGGAAGGAGCTTCGTATTTGTAATGAAGAAAGAACATGAGGAAGGTCATGCTGAAGATGAATTTGTTTTTTCACGGCTGGAAGTAAAAACCGGATCTCGCCAGCTGGGCTACGTAGAGGTCACTCCACTTGGGGATCTGGCAAGTGATGATGTATTGGTGCTGAGAGGAGCGTACTATTTGCAAAGTCACCTGCAAAAAATGGAAGGTGGTGGTGGACACAGCCATTAATCAATTGAGAATAAAGCCCTGAGAGGGCTTAGCAAAGCGGACGTGGATGGCGGGCCCTCTGAGGGATTTCGAGCATTGAACCTCTAAAATCTAAAATCTAATTTTTTCAAATCCGGCTCTACCCAAGCAGCGCGTGCTTCATCAGAAGCCAATCGTTCTTTACTGTAGAATTGAAAAATCCATTCTCCCGAGGCCCACTTACTACTTAAAAATTGATCGATTACCTCAGCTGCGCTGCCTTGATTTGCCTTTATATAGGTGGAAATTAACTGGATCCAGAGCAAAGTAATTGTTTCGTGGTAGCCGCTTGCAAATGAATTTCCAGGGCCTTTTGCATGGTTGTATTCGATGATTCGACAGCGCAATACGTGAGTGGCCTCCGCCCTAGTAAAGTTTTTGAGATGCCATATAGCCGTAATTAGATGGGCTTCG
>CAJQNM010000810.1 GCA_905479665.1 uncultured Saprospiraceae bacterium | reverse complement strand
TCTTGAGCGAGCACGAAGCCATCCCTTCACGCGATTGGTTGCTGGACCAGGTACGCTAGAGATTTGTGCACTGGGCTTGCTATCTTAAAGCAAGATCAATTCTACCATCATGCGAATTTTATTATTGCTTTCCAGCTGGATACTTCCGGCTCTCTTGTTTGGCCAATCTGTTCCCACACAGGAAATGGATGCGTATTTTTCTCAAATGGTGAAGGACTGGGATGTCCCTTCGGCCTCGATTGCCATCGTCAAAGATGGTCAGGTCGTCTTTTCGGGCCAGTACGGTGTGAAGAGTGTCGAGGGTAGTGAGGTCCCAGATGACCAGACGCTTTACGCCATCGCGTCCAATACCAAAGCATTTACGACGATGGTCATTGGCATGCTTGTCGAAGATGGCGTACTCCATTGGGACGACAAAGTACGTGACCACTTGCCTTATTTTGCGATGCACGATTCACAAGTAAGTGATCAGGTCACAATCAGTGATCTGCTCTGTCATAGAGTAGGGTTGGGCACCTTCAGCGGAGATGTGATCTGGTACAAATCTGAGCTGAATGCCGAAGATATTATCCGGCGCATCCGGCATCTTCCACTTGCCTACGATTTTCGCGCAGGCTACGGATATAGCAACCTAATGTATATCACCGCTGGCAAACTCATCGAAGAAGTGACCGGCAAATCATGGCATCAAAATATCCGTGAGCGTATTCTTACTCCTCTGGGCATGAGTCGCACGATCTCCACTACACATGATCTCGATCGCATGGGCAATTTTGCAACGCCACATGCTCGGGTTGAAGGGAATAACCTTCCCATCGCATGGGAAAACTGGGAGACCATCGCAGCTACCGGGGGCATCATCACCTCAGCGAGTGATCTGGCAAAATGGTTGATCTTCAATCTCGACCATGGAGTGCACGAGGGAGATACCTTGATCTCAGCTGCCACTCGCAATCTGCTTTGGACGCCACATAACAACTTTGTTGTTGACCATACCCAGGCCAATCCGGTTGGCCAACATTTCCGCTCTTACGGACTGGGATGGGGCCTCAGTGATTATCGCGGTAGATTGCGCGTGGGGCACACCGGTGGGTACGATGGGATGATTTCCATTACGGCGCTCATTCCAGACGAAAAGCTGGGGGTAACGATTCTTACCAATGGTATGCAGTCTCCTATCCGGGCAGCGACCAACTACGCTCTGGATATGATGCTTGAGGGAGCTTCGAAAGATTGGTCAGAGGAGGTGCTGACCCGAGTAAAAGTGCGAAAATCGGCAGATGTGCGAGTAGCTCATCGCAAGGTTCGTCGCATCCCAGAGACTCGACTTTCATCTGCGATCATTGACTATTCAGGCACGTATCATTCGAAGATTTATGGGGACATCACCGTCACAAGCACCGACGATGAGATTTTTCGATTGGAGTTTGAGCATTCACCAGCACTGGCTGCGACACTGGAGCACTGGCATTATGATGTCTGGAAAATAAATTGGGACCAACCCCATGCCTGGTTTGACTTTGGCACAGTGCGATTTATCACTGACAACAATCAGAAAGTCATCGGGCTGGATTTTGATGTACCCAACGATGACATTTTCTTTGAAGAATTGAAACCAGTGAAAGTGAGTACCAACTAAGAGGGCCAAATGGGCCGCAGGAACCGAGACATTCATAATAATTTACCTTTGCCCTTTTTTCACCCCTGACGTTGTGGCAAGAACGAAATCGTTCACTCCAGACGTTTCAGGTAAAAGTGTGTTATGAGAGGTACGGTGTTATTATTTGTCTTTGCTTTGACATTGCTGCTCGGATGCAGTTCCGAGCCATCTCAGGCGACTTCGGTCGATGGATGGGCTGAGCTTTTTGATGGCAAAACGCTAAAGGGCTGGAAGCGCTTGAATGGTTCGGCAGAATTTACAATCGAAGATGGTGTCATCGTGGGTCGCACTAAGCGCAATACACCCAATACCTTCCTGGCGACGGAACAGAATTATGGAGATTTTATCCTGGAGTATGAATTCCATGTGGATCCGTACATCAATTCAGGTGTACAGATACGCAGTCAGAGCAACAGTTATCAAGACGGAAACGTCTATGGCTATCAGATCGAAATTGATCCGTCTGATAGAGGATGGACTGCAGGAATCTATGATCAGTCGCGACGTGGCTGGTTATACCCGGGCGGGTTAAATCCCAACGCCGCAAAAGCGTTCAAGCAAAACGAGTGGAATAAAGTTGTGGTCGAAGCCATTGGCTCGGAAATACGCACTTTCCTGAATGACCAACCGATCGCTCATTTGGTAGACAATATGACACCCAAAGGATTTATCGCACTGCAAGTCCACTCTGTCGATCGTGCTGAACTTGTGGGTCGAGAAATCAAGTGGCGAAATCTACGGATTAAGACAAGCAATCTGGAGCGGCGTGCAGGTGAAGTACCCTATGTTGTCAACTTGGTCCCGAATAATCTGTCAGATGCGGAAAAGAAAATGGGTTGGATTTCACTCTTTGACGGAAATACGGATCAATGGCGAGGAGCTCACCGAGAAGGTTTTCCTACAGACGGATGGAAAACCCAAAATGGAGAACTGCAGGTCGTAGAATCTGGGGGTGCAGAGGCACAAAATGGTGGTGATATCGTAACCCGCGACGAATTTGATGCATTTGAATTCCAAGTTGACTTTAAACTGAAGAAGGGTGCCAACAGTGGAATTAAATATTTTGTCACAGAAGGGTATGGCATGAAGGAGGGCTCAGCAATTGGTCCAGAATTTCAGCTACTCGATAATGAAAATCACCCCGATGCAAAAGCAGGCATCGCTGGAAATCGCACTTTGGCATCTCTCTATGATTTGATTAAGGCTGAGATAGCTGATGATCGATCTGTAAATCAACCCGGAGAATGGAATCATGCCCGGATTGTGGCTAGACCAAATAAGACCGTTGAGCACTGGATCAATGGGGTGAAAGTTGTCAGCTATACTCGTGGCTCAGCTGATTTCCGAAAGTTGGTCAAGGGGTCGAAATACAAAGACTGGAAAGCTTTTGGAGAGGCAGCGCAGGGACATATCCTCCTGCAAGATCATGGCAATGCAGTGAGTTTTCGAAGTATAAAAGTTCGACACCTTACTTCATAGATTAGCTCGGATCGGTAGGCGTTGTTGCGCCGCCAAAATCAACGGTGGTGCTTTTTAAGAATTCGATTTCATCAATTTGGATGGGTATTGGTGGGCCCAATAATTTACTACCGTTTTCAGTGATCAGATAATTGTCTTCGAGCCTCACACCTCCCAGTCCGATATATTTTCTGACTTCGGAATAATTAATAAAGTCCAGGTAGCGATTCTCGCTGCCCCACTGATTGATCAGCGCTTCAATAAAATAAATACCTGGTTCCACGGTCAAGACATGCCCTTCGAGTAGTTTTTTGCCGAAACGTAAAGATCGTATTCCAAACTGCTCGCCACGCTCATACCCTGATCCATATCCCACTCGATCTTCACCGAGGTTTTCCATGTCATGTACGTCCAGACCGATCATGTGTCCTAATCCGTGGGGGAAGAATAGTGCCCCGGCCCCTTCCTTCAGTGCCTCCTCCGTGTCACCATGCATGAGTCCCATCTCCTTGAGGCCTTCGATCATGACCCGAGTAGACCCGATATGTACATCGCGATAGGGAATACCTGGCCTGAGTTCGGCAGTGCTGTAGTTGAGCATGTCGAGCACCAGTTGGTAAATGGCCCGTTGTTGGGTGCCCAAGGTGAGCGAGACCGGATACGTTCTGGTTATGTCTGCAGCATAGTACCCAGGAGACTCCGCCCCCACATCACACAGCAGCAGGTCACCTTCTTTGAGCACATTGCCGTGATAGTGATTGTGTAATATTTCACCATTTACGGTAACGATCCCCGGATAGGCCAGGGCGACTTGATTTTCTTCCGCTATCTTGATTGCTCCTGCCAGCACCTGGGCCTCAGTTGCTCCTGACTTGGCATTGTAGAGCATTTCCAGATGCATCTCTTGGGTGATGGTGAGCGCTTTCTCCATTTCCACAATTTCGTCTTCACTCTTGATCTCGCGCTGAGCCAAAACAGCATCGACGAGGAGACTAGAGGCGTTTTCAGACACGTCGGCGACCGGCATGGTGAGACAATGGGCTAGTGAAATCTGAGTTTCGCCACGATATGGTGGCAAATAGTGAATGGTGCGGCCACTATTTTTTGTGCGCTGTAGAAAATCGTCTAGGGTACTGAGCTCGTGCACCTCTTCGATCGCGATTTTCTGGGCAAGATCTTTTAGCGATGGCTGCCACCCCGTCCAGACGATATCACTGACCGTCACCTCGTTCCCAAAGAGATATGATTTTCCACTGGCCCCGTCGACAATCAAGCTGAGGTCAGGCAAGTCCATTCCCGTGTAATAAAGAAAGGTGCTGTCTTGCCGAAAGCGATAATAATTATCCCGATAGTTTTTCGGACTAAACGTATTTCCTGGAAAAAAGAGAAGGTCTTTTTCGGAAAATGATTCTGCTAGTTTATTTCTGCGTTCTTTGTAATTCAAAGCAGTTAATAATTAATGGTTAAATAAATAGCTAGACGCTAGACGCTAGACGCTAGACGCTAGACGCTAGACGCTAGACGCTAGACTCCTGACCCCTGACCCCTGACTCCTCCAATATAATTATCAATTCTCAATTAATTCAAACCATTTCCTCTGGTCTCACCCACTGATCAAATTCTTCAGCAGTTAAATATCCCAATGCAATCGATGCTGCTTTTAGCGTGGTGCCTTCTTTGTAGGCTTTCTTGGCAATCATTGCAGCTTTGTCGTAACCAATTTTTGTATTGAGGGCCGTGACCAGCATCAGCGAATTATTTAAGTGATCCTGAATGCGAGCGTGATTAGGTTGCAAGCCCACGATGCAATTGTCATTAAAACTACGCGCAGCATCGGCAATG
>CAJQNM010000809.1 GCA_905479665.1 uncultured Saprospiraceae bacterium | reverse complement strand
TATCCTTTCATAACGTGTGAGCTATTTGAAGTGGTGGGATCATCTGGGAATAAAGGATGCTGAAATTTGATATTTCCGTCGAATTTACTTTTCGCATGACGATTTCTTTCGACTTCCGCAGTAAGAATTCAATGGTCTGCTGCATAATTTTAACGTAGTTGTCTGGATCGAGCCATTGAAGTGTTTTTGCAAGAGATACTCTCGACTACAAGTTTGAGCATTTCGAAAGTATGCGATTCTGGAGTGAAGAGATGGTATGCGTGACTAAAGGAGCTCAGGGATCATTCCTATAGCACCCTAGACCAAGTTGTGAGCTTCAATGCGATTAAAATATACCTCATATTCACGACTTATAGACATCGATTGTTTTCTCAATCTTTTCCAGTATCTGAACTAGTGATCTTGATAGATTCACGCCCATACACAATTCTATTTTATGGGTGATTTGCAGCATTTCTGGCAGGTAATAAAGTGTAGGAGATAGCATACAAAACATACATTTCTCAGGGTTTTACAAGGCTTCGGGGCCTTCATTGTCTGTCGGGACATCAGCAGCATTCTAACGCTAGAAACCCCGAGAGTACATGTTGCTGGAGAATTGTTTTCGTCGAAGACTATTTTTATCCACGACTGACTAAAGGCCATCAGTTCTACAGTTTGTAAAGAGTCGTGCTTTGTGATCATTTAACTAATGATCCAGAGATCTCTTGGGTTCCGCACGCGTAATACTTCCTGCAGCATGGTACTGCGTGTAAAATCTGTAACTCAAAATTGAGAAGCTGGAGATGAGGGAGACTCTTGCATTTTCCATAGACTTCATAGCGCCAATAATCCTTTAGAAACGCGACGTTAATCAAGACTGATAAAGCACATACGTATAATACATTCTGAGCTTCAGCATCATGCTTCGCCTTTGTTGTAGTACGGAGTTTGAACTTCGAGAGAGATACAATTTAAATTCAATATATAGGACAGCCCATCTCACGCAAGCAAGCATAAGCAGACACAGCAGGGCATAAGTAAGAGAGCAACTAGTAGATATTTATTCGACCAATCAAAAACTTTTATAATTCATTTCTCTATTTCCTCTATTATCTCTACTTTTCGTCTATTGTCTCTACTTTTCGTCTCGTAATACGCTTTCATTTTTGATGTCGGTCGATCCGGTGGATTGGATCCTTATTGTATGATCAGACCCCGCTCAACCTTTTTCAGACTAATGCCGCCAGTCGATTCTTGCCGCGGGTCCATGGCCCCGTGGACTGTTGGACAATGCCGTCAGAACCTTGTACTAGATTCGTCCTACTATAGTACTGTAGGAACCAATGCGAGTGCTCGTCTTCTAATCACCATAGGCCTGTGAATATATAGCTGCAAAGAATCCTGAACACGTCGACGTACTCCCACTAAAAACGATCAAGGCCGCGACCAAACTCGTGGACGGAGAAAACAAGGGAGACAGAGAAAACTACAAGCTCCTAGCCCACAACATTGAATCGCTTACACACAAGCTAGAAACGCGGGAAAAACTCAGCAGATACAATTTCATCCATGACAAGTCCACAACTTGCCCAAGATGCAACATATCGGAGGAAACAAATGACCACATTTTAAAATGCAATGACACTACGGCAAGATACACTGAAAGACAATCATTTTGCAGAAGGAGCTCGACAAAGCATGGGACCAGAACGAAACCATCCAAGCGAAATACACAAAACCTACAACATTCCTGGTATGGGAAGCGATAGAGGCAAACTCCCCACTAATCTTCGATAAACCCATTGCAAAGGGAATCCTGACCCAAACTCTCCTGGACTCATTCAAAGAGAAGGTCCTGCAGAAAACTGGACTGCTAGCACAAGCCTCCAAAACCCCTCCCTTTGTCACGGAAGACACGATCGAACTCGCCACAGCAGCTCTGACATCAGCCATCTATCAGGAGATCTGGCTTCCAAGAACAAAAACCATATCTTCAATTTCGCCAATTTCTTCAATCCACTCTTGCACGAATCCACAAACGAATCAAAATCAATTTGATCATTTACAAATCCAAGGGAAAGATATTCCAGGTTGGAACAATGCTCGACGATTCCAAGGGGCAAGGGCAGTTGAAGCATCACAATTCCAAATATCCAAGGAAAATAGACGCCCGCCGATGATGGGGAGCACAGCATCCAACCCCGACACATTTCCAAGAGCTAGGCGTCTCAATCCTTTACATCTCTCCAGTCCAGCAAGAGCTCCCTCTCCAAACAAACACCATCTGATTTCCAAGGTCTTCAAGCGAGGAAGAGAGGCGATTGCTCTGATATCATCGAGTTCCAGATTCAAACGATCAGAATAAACCTCAATGGTTTCGAGGTCGCGACAACAATCAATCATATTTAAAAGACAATCAACAGAATCAGCTTCAATGGCAATACTGGTAAGGGATCGATAATTCAACGCAACAGCATTAAGAATATCGTTATTCACAGCTGGATCGTTTGATGGTGCATGATCGCTCCAGCTTGATGCCATTTGATTTTTTGTAATTTTCAAAGAT
>CAJQNM010000808.1 GCA_905479665.1 uncultured Saprospiraceae bacterium | reverse complement strand
GAGTGTCTAAAGTGCTACGACGAGTTGAGATACCCCGAAGACGGACTCAGTTACGCTCAGTTTTTTGCCAAAGGGTTGTCGGGAACCGACTGGACGTTGGCGTCGATGACTGAATTGATCTGGCACACTTACGTTGAAGAATTTTCAAGCCCGCTGAAGTTAGAGTCTTGGTCAATGGAGTCATTCAGCAGTTCAATCAAGACTCTCCTAGTCAGTCATCTCCATGTTAAAGGCATGACGTCTGAAGCTCAGCTCAAGAAAGATATTATCGAAAGTATTGCCGCGAGTGGTCTTGCCGGTAACTTAGTCAGGTCTGCGTAACATGAACTTTGGTTTTCAATTGGCTAAGCCAGCCGAGAGCGACATAGGTATTGCTGTGCGAATGTGGCACTCAAATCGTAGCACTTGGCGGGTTGACAGAACCAGTCTCGACCACCGCATCGACTCTCAAATCCCCCACATGGATCTCCCCGATTCTTTCCGAACTAGTGAGTACAAGGGTGTCGACTTTGTTCGTGAACTTACTAATCATGTAAAGGGGTGGTTGCCCTACCCTGATTTGAGCTATATGCAAAGACGTGAGGAGCCGGTTAAGCATTGTGAAGAATGCGCTAAGGTTGGGTATCACTCTCTCTATTTTATGTTGCCGTGGATGAGGCAATGTCCCGTCCATAAAACAGATCTTACAAGTACCTGCAGACAATGCAGAAAGAAGTGGCCCAGCCGATCAAATGTAAACGATAGAAAGTGCGACGCCTGCACAATTCGAGTACCCAAGATAGATTTGATCTCAAGAGGCGCTTATGACATTGCTCCGTATGAACGTTCATTTGCCCCACTAGACAGCCTATTTAAGACCGCGCCTAGGCACAAATCGTACAGAAGAAAACACTTAGGCCCCCGATGGACAGCGCGTGCTGATGTTTCCGCTAAACTTCTCTCGATACCATCATCCTTGGCATCCTTAAAACGATTAGATCAAGCTGAGAGAGCTGAGTTGACATCGATTGGAGTACCTATTTTTGATTGCCATCACTTTACGTTCGAATTTGAGCGCGATGCCGAATACGATCCATACAGATTTTCAAGGCGTGAAAGAATAGCTATGTTCCGAGTACGAAAAAATGTATTAAGAAGAGCACGGATAGCTATTTCTTGCCTACGAAAACGTACTCATAGGATTTGTAGATGTTGTGAGGAAGTCGCAACCTTTCACTTTACTCCGTGCCTCTACTGTCAAATGCACCTAGTCTTGCTGGGGTCTGGGCTAGGTGAGGAAGTGTCGAGTTACACAGCAGTCTTCAATTATCACACTCAGTCTCTGCGTAATGTCAGAATTGATGACCCAGGGATTGTACGCGAGATTAGCTTAGACGACCAAGCTCCGAGATATTGCATCCCGATTTGGGTTTCTATGATTATCTACCACGTTGATTTGTGGATGCTATTTCGACAAATAGCCATTCACATGTCCTTTTATTCCAGTCTAGGAAATACGAGGATAAGCTCAGTAACATTACTACAGGAAGAGCACGCTGCGCTACAACAAAGGGTTTGTCCGCTCGCGTATTGTCATATCTATGCCGAAAAAGACATTGGGCATTTGATTTTTCCAAAAGATTATTTAGATAAAGATTTAGCGTTCAGCCCAGACTTGCTTTATCTGACCAGTCTTTAGGTCTGGGGATATTCTCGTGTCAAGAAAGTCGAATACCGTGCCGCTTACCTCTGACGAACTTGAAAGAGTGTTTGATGTAATTAAAAACCGAAGACACCCTGAGAAGAACACAGCACTCATCCGGCTGAGCTTTACCCTTGGCCTCACACCAAAAGAACTAGCCAATCTGAGAGTGTTGGATATCTTTTACCCATGGGATGCATCGGAAGACCTCAGAATACGTAACGAACTTCGCGTTGTGCCGCAGAGATACAGGAGTAATAAATACGATCGATCTGCGGCAGCCATTCGGCAGAACGTAAGAAGTTTGAGATTCAGCCTCGCTGAGTTTGAGCGCGTACTCAAAGATGTCGAGATCAGAGTGCTGAATGACGAACCGATAGTGCCTGAACACTATTATCCGATAAAGAACAAATACTTTAAAAGAACTAGGGCGGTTCCTTTATCCGATGACTTCCTTATATCGGCGTTGAATAAATATATGTCGGTATTGATGAAGCACGAGTCCTTCGATCAAAACTCCTACTTTTTCATTTCCCAAAAAGGTGGCGCCTACTCAGCCAATACACTGCAGGAACATATTGCCGTGATATTGAGGCAATGGTCAGCTGTGCCGTGCGCAACCGGCCTAAGCGGCAGAAAAACATTAGTCACAAATATGATTAAGGAAGGCATTCAATTAAGGGATATTGCTCATTTTATAGGGTATAGCTCTGCATCAAGTTCCTTTGTTCGCGAGTTGGGTATTGAAATCCCTAGCCGAGCAGAAGAGACACTGGTACATGCTAGTCGTTCGGATATTTAAGAGGCAAAAAAATGCGTATATATTTTGAGAGTACGAACTATCCGAAAAAAGCAGCAAAGCGTGTCAAAAAAATAATTCGTTCGGAAGTCAAGTCAATGCCGGGGTTTAAGTTATCAACATCCCAAACGCTGGTAGCTAGAATGATGGGCTATAGTTCATGGCATGAATTGCATGCAACGACGACTTCAGGTCTTTACCATAAGTCAGAATTTGACGAGATGTGTGAACGTGACGAGCAGGTTTCGCGCTTGAAATATCAGTCAAATATCTTGGCTTTGGATCTAGGTATCTCAATGCGAGAAGGTCAAATTCTTGCGAGCAAATGTAGAGTCTCAGCTTGCAACCCGAACCATCCCCAGCTAGTTGGGTCTTGTACGTAATTCTCACACAATATCAAACACCTCAATTTTGATACGAGCTTTCCATAGCCGAATCATGAAATTTCATACCTAAACGGCAGCTTGCAGCACAGAGCCTCGAGAGGGCCTGGCCTAATGCGGATAGAAACAATTGCCTGAAACTCCCTTCCAACTAAAAAGTCGATACTCCTCAATTCGACTAAGAGATGTTTTATGTATTAACAATACATATTACGGTCCTTTGCAATAAAAGCTCCGCAGTGGGCTACAGGCTGTGATCCTGATTGCCATTTAATCGTGCTTTTTTTAAACCATGCTTTGTCTAAAAAAATTGCGCTTTATGTATTGGAGATTCTCTGGTCGCATCAATAAATACAACAACTTAAGCGAGTAATAATTGCTAGTGATTGTTAGGGTCTCACGAATACGAAAGATTTTAAAATCAATCCGCGTGGAATTGTCGAATGCCACCGCCCACGGGCATTG
>CAJQNM010000807.1 GCA_905479665.1 uncultured Saprospiraceae bacterium | reverse complement strand
AAGCAATAGTGTCACGTACGCTTACCAACCAGGGTTCTGTGTGAGACTTGGATTGGCATCGAGTATATCCTGACGGATCGGCAAGAGGTAGTTTCTGTCTTGCCATACTCTATCATAGGCCCCATTGTCAGGCTTAAACTTAGGACCATCCAAATCACCATATAACTCCGTGCTTTCAGGAATTCCAAACACTGGAGTAATCACTTGATCACCTAAGCGATATCTCCATATGTCAAACCATCTCTGCGGGCCCTCACCCATAAATTCATAGCGTCTTTCGAGCAATATGGCATCGATCATTTGATTACCAGTTGTCCCTCGAGATACTGTTGGCAATCCGATATCAGCGTATGCAGGCATCCCTACACGTTGGCGCACTTGATCCAAATAAGCTAGTGCATCAGCATTTCTGTCTTGTCCTGCCAACGCTTCTGCATACATCAACAATACTTCAGAATAGCGGATGATTTTAAAATCGGCATCCCCTCTGTCTAAAGCACTTAGGGAGTAATCGATGTACTTTCTAAAGCTATAGCCTGAAGGATTGGAGGGTCTTGTGATGTCATCGGTATTTGTACCGACCGCTGGATGAGGTTCGTAGATGTAAAATTCTTCAGGGTTACCTTTGGCTGGAAGTGAATCTCCAGGCATCACTACACTCACTGCCATTCTTGGGTCCCTGTTCGCCGTTGGCTTTGCGGGATCGTATATGGGATCGTCCTTAGGGAACAAACCATTAATTGTTTGGATTTCATCAATTAGGAATGATGTATAGCCCGGTCTACTTTGGTTATTACCGAATCCAGCTTCTGGGCCACGCCAAGATCCCTTTTGAGCAAAGGTTCTTGCCAGAGACTGCACTCTTAGTTCAGGTACATAGTTATTGGATAGGACCGTTTCCGTAGATTGGTCGCCCGGTGCTGTAAACTGCTGCACAAAACCTTCAATACCTGGTGCCAAGCTGTACTGTTCACTATTGACGATCTGCGCACAAGCCCTCTCTGCTCCTGCATATAATTCACTAGAATTTGAATGCCATCCTAATGCATTAAGATATGCCCTTGACAATAATGCGAAAGCTGCACCACGCGTGATCCGCCCATATTCACTGGCTGGATAAGAAACAGGAAGTTGTGTGGATACTTCTGTGAGCTCGCTGATTACAAAATCAAAAACCTCTTGCCGCGAAGTTCGACCTGGTAAGTCTTCGGGTTCAATAATGCTAGTGATAAGTGGCACATCACCGTATGCCAACACCATACGCTCGTAGATCAAAGCTCGAATAAAACGTGCTTCTGCACCATGTCGATTACGTAATTCTTCACTAGAATACTCTGCGTTTTCCAACGCCTCTAAAAAGAAGTTTATATCTGCGATACGATCATAACGATAGAAATCATCAAGGACATAGACATTTCCTGTTTGTGCTATAGTTAACCATTGATAGTCAGACCCTAACCTTCCCTGACTATTAATGTTTCGATGCAAGGCATCATCCGTCCAAAAATAGGGAACCATTTCCTGCAGGATATCACCTCCGGGCAAGTAATTGTAAAGAGTAGATAGCGCAAATGTCATGTCAGTTTCTGTTTTAAAAACAGAGTCTGATGTAAGCTCATCTAAATCGATTTGATCTAAAAAATCACTGCATGAAATTGCACTGAACAATAAAATACTAATGAAAATTACTTTTAAATTTTTCATGATATTTTTCATTTAAAAAGTAATATTAAGACCTAAAGAAGATGTAATTGGTAGAGGATACTGAACAAAGCCGGCGCCTAGTTCAGGATCCCATCCTGTTTCTCTAAGCGGACTATTCGTCCAAACAGTTCCGATATTTTCCACTGAGAATGTCAAACTTAGTCCATTGATCCCGTTTATTTTATCAAGCATTGTCCTATTGAGATCATAACCTAACGTGACATTCTGCAGCTTTACAAATTCATTATCAAAGATAAAATCAGAGATATCAGAATTATACCCTTGAATACCGTTGCCATCAGGTATTGGGAAGAAAGCATCGGGGTTATCCTCAGACCATATGTTTGATTGATATCTAAATGCATTCGTTCCATTCAAAAATGGCTCGTGAGCATCTGCTCCATTCCACCATTGATTTCTATCTAATGCGCCGTAGAATCGAGCAGAAAGAGAGAATCCTTTCAAAGAGGCCCCCAGGTTAAAACCCAAGAGAAGGTTTGCAGCACTATTCCTCTCTAATATGATACGATCAGATGCATCAATAACACCGTTACCATCTTGGTCAACATACTTAAAACTACCAACAGAGCTGCCACCAACACCGCCTTGATCTACACCATGGGCATCGATTTCAGCCTGGTTATCAAAGAATCCGTCGGTTTCAAATCCCAATCGTTTATTGATGCTTTGCCCGACTGCTAAATTTGGGGATTCACGTCCTGCTAAATCTGTGATCTCATTATCATAGTGTGCAAGGTTTGCATTTACCCAATAATTAAAATTGGATCCAACTATATTTCGGTGTGATAATTCTAATCCCACCCCCAGCTCTTTACTGCATATAGATTAGCTGGCACATTTCCAAAGCCAAACTCTGTTGGGGTAATGGCGAAGTCAAGAATATCATCACGATTATTTATAAAATATTCTGCATTCATTTGGAATCTACCTTCCCACATTGAAAGGTCTACACCAAAATTTAAGATTGTTGCTGTCTCCCATTTCAGGTCACGGCTCGCAGGAGATCCAAGAAAAATACCTGGACCTACTACACCACCAAATGGATAACTCGTTACATCTACATTAGCAAATTGAGTGACACTTCTTGCGATTCCAGAGTCATCTCCGGTGGTACCATATGAAGCTCTCAGTTTTAATCTATCAAGACCATCAGCGCCGCTCATAAATGGCTCGGCTGCGATATTCCAAGCGGCAGACACGGAAGGGAAAAATCCAAATCTGTTAGATTCCAAAAAGTTAGAACTACCGTCTCTCCTAAAAGAAAGCTCAGCTATGTACTTCCCTTTAAAGTCATAATTCAATCTACCAAACAGAGACAAGGTTGTCGCATTACCTCCTCTAAACGAAGTATTTCCTAACGGATCTCCACTCACAGGTGCAATATTTTGTCCTAGGCTTAAAGCAACAGGATTGTCTAATAAGAAGCCTTGTCGTCCAGCTTGAAATGCTTCGGCTTGTCCTTGTATCGCCTGAAATCCGAGCAAAGCCCCAAAATTATGATTGCCTAGCGTGATTCCGTAGTTTACCCTGGATAGATAGGTCAAGGTATAGTCATTAGCAGAAGTAAGGCTTAGTCTTCGAGCATCAGGGATGCCAGGCACAAAGGTTCTATTGGGAGAATCAGGATTGGTATAGGAATCTTGGTCTGAAAAATCTAAGCGGACAAAATCGTACACATTGTCAAAGTCTCTTACCTTGCTGTTATTCCTGATAACCGATACCCTCTGATCAAATGATAAGTTTTTTATCGGCGATATCTTAGCATAGAGTTGCATATTAATGGCATCAGATACAGTTTCTCTAAAAGAGCCTGATTGAGCAAGAGCAATCGGATTAGCCTCTCCTGGGCTGCCTTTATCTACAAATACTCCATCCTCGGTCTGGACCGGAAAAAGTGGAGACCCTAAAAGTGCATTGCCAGTACTAACTGGAACCTGGTCTCTTATCCTACTTGTTACCACTGTATTGGTACCGATGGTCAACCAGTCGTTGATATCGACATCAACCTTCATCCTAACATTGAATCTCTTAAAATTATCAATACCTTTTACCAAACCATTTTGATCCAGAAAACCGGCACTCAATAAAAAGCCAACATTTTCTAAACCTCCTTGCAGACTTAAGTTGTGTGAGTGTTGTCTTGCGCTTGTTTCATAAAGCTCATCAACCCATTGAGTTTCTGGGTAAAAGCCGCTATTCGCAAGACCTATAACTGTCGGACTATATGGTGCTGAAGGATTACCTCCTCCGGTGGGATCTCCTGTCACCGCTAAATTTTCAAAAGCGATAAGCTCACTCGCATCAAGCATCTCAGCAAGATTACCTCGTGATTGAGAAGAGACAAGGGCATTATAATTTACCTGAAGTCGTTTATTCCTACTGGTTTTCTTAGTCGTTATTAATAGTACGCCATTCGCTCCTCGTGCTCCATAAACTGCTACTGCTGCTGCATCTTTTAACACAGATACTGTTTGAATATCTTGAGGATTAACATCGTCTAAGGATCCTTCAAAATCATCAATAATGACCAGCACATTGTTGCCTGTGCCATTTAATGAACTTACACCCCGAATCGAGAAGTTTGGAGTAGCACCAGGAGTTCCTGTTGCATTAAATCCTCTCAAACCCGGCAAGGATCCTACCAATGCAGATTGTACATTGGTCACTGGTCGTTGTTCTAAGGCAAGCTCTTCACTACTTATTTGAGAAACGGCAGCCGTCACTTTACTTGACCGTTGCTCTGCAAAACCTACTACAATGATCTCATCCAAGGCAGTAGCATCCTCTGCCATCACGTTCTCAAAGTTTGTCTGATTTGTGATTTCTACCCTTTGGGTCACATAACCGATAAAAGACAGCTGTAGGGTGGCACCCTCTTGAACAGATAGTTCAAAAGAACCATCAATATCAGAACTCGTACCATTGGTCGTACCTGCTTCAAGTACCGTAACACCAATAAGTGGTTCTCCCTCAGCATCCCTCACTACACCACTAACAATGATGACTTGTGTGATCAGGTCTTCTGTTGCGGTGATCACTTTGTCGAAGGTAAGTATAGGATTTTCTGAAGTTAATTGTACGTCAAGCCCTTCAGTCGATTCTAATTGTTGAATTTCCTTGAACTTTTGCTTTAGTTTTTTAATGTTCTTTTTACTGCTCTTGGTATTGTCATAAACAACATGGTACTTTTCTGTCAGTTGCTTATACTTAAAGTTGGTCTTATTAAGTGCGCGGTTTACAGCTGACTCTATTTCTTCACCTACTCTAAATTCGAAGTAGATGTCAATTTCTGACAAAAGCTCGGCATTATATGTGATGATTACGCTATACTTCTCACTTATGAGATCAATGACCTCACTTAAGGGTTTCTCGAAAGCAGTATTGGAGTGTGCCATCGCAGATACACAAGTCGAAAAAGCCAGTGCACTCAGGACGATGAGTTTAAATATCGGATTTCGTTTCATATTGTGTGGTTAACATTTTTAATACATATTGGAGAGAGTAGATTGGCAAGTTGTGCTCTTAGGGCCGGCAAATAATAACTTTCCGATTTGATACGGCCCCTTTTACCACCCCTCCCTACCGCTGTGCGGTTTCCTCACTTGGATGTCCTTTGGGACATCCACCTTCCAGGATCGTTCAGTCATGTTACTCAAAGCCTTGGGTAGCTTGGCTATCCGCGGTTTTCCCTCCACTGGACGTGGTTATCTTCACTCAAAGGTCTACAAGACCTTTGTCCCTCCTTCGTCGGGATTCGCTCGATAATCTTGTCTGGTGGCAAAATTGGCTCGCCTGAAAACAGGAACTTATTAATTCGTCGGCCCCTTACAGTATTTATAGATTTCATCGGATTAGTTGCTTTTCTCAGTTATAAAATACCTGTTACCTTTCTTTTCAATTTCATTATGATACACCTCCTGAAGGATATATAGGGTAGTTTCCAAATCTCTGATTGGCACCCCGCCCGAAATCACCTTCGCCTTTAACTCGTCAGACTCCCAAACAAACTGAATGCCATATATATCCTCAATCTCATACACTGCCTTGTACAATGGTGTATTCTTAAATATCAGGGTACCATCCTTCCAGGAGGCGACCTCTATGACGGAAGCAATACCTCTTTTCTCTTGCAACTCCTTACTGGCTTTCGAGTACGTAATCAAGTCGCCTGGATCCATATTGATCGCATCGCTATTGGCATCACCAATTGCAAGATTGACTTTGCCCTCATCTAGAAAGACTTTGGTTTGATCATTTCTAGTGTTTACGTTAAAAGCTGTCCCTAATACAGTAACTGTCAGATCCGGGGTATGAACCAGGAAATTTGCATTCGTTTCAAGTTGCTTCCTTACCTCAAAAAATGCTTCTCCATCCAGCCATACCTTCCGGGGTGACTGCGAATAATATTTCAATTGCGAATTTGCATTCAGTGTGACTATGGACTCGTCTGGCAACTCGATGGTTCGTTGCTCACCAAACTCGGTAGCGTAAATCACCTCCGTATTTTTGAAGAACTGATAGGCTGCGCTACTAGCAAATATGACAACCGCTGCTACAGCTGCGGCCATGTACCACCACTTTCGAGATCTTTTTGTCTCAGCCGATAGAGTAATTACTTGATCACTTGATCGATCATCCAATCGATCCATCAATTTCTCAAAAGCTACCTTCTTCCGACTATCATTGCGCTCCCTTGCTCTAAATGCAACTCCAACTACCACGGTCCTCCCAGCCTTGCCGATGCCCCAATGCTCCGGATGCTCGTTGAAGTACAATTCCCACTTTACCATATCTACCGGATTACTTTGAGTTGCCCAGTTGACAAAACTCGCATCATCCAGCCATTCCTCTATCCTCTCAAAGTCCTCACTACTTAACCTCATCCCTGCTCTCTAAGATTTTATCTTGTTATATCTGCGTTGCGTAGAACTCTACCATCAGGTTGAGTGCCTACACTAGTAAGAAGGTGCTACCCTCAATCCATACCAGCGATTCTGGAAAAATTTTAATTTTTTTTTTCGCGGTCGTGACAAAAGCATAGCTGTGCTAGTGTTGGCCGACGCCACTCCAGTAAGAATGACTTAGATCTATTGCAAGAGTTTTCGAAGAGATTCGTCCTGTCTGATGCGTTTCAACCCTTGATGTAGGGTATTCAAAATAGTCTGATTGGCTGCCCCCATAACTTCGGCTATTTCCCTGGTTGTCAAACTATTGTAATATCGAAGATAAATTGCTTCGCGTTGTCGATCAGGTAGGCTGTTGAGTGCCTTGACAACCCCCAGATTGGATGCTCTTTCATGCTCTGAGGACTCTAGTACATCCTGCGGTATGAATTGAATATCAACACCCTGCATTATTTCGATATTTCGTGTTTGCTGCGTTCTTCTTTTT
>CAJQNM010000806.1 GCA_905479665.1 uncultured Saprospiraceae bacterium | reverse complement strand
GATTTTGAAACAGGTCTGGCATGGGATGTCTTTGCCATCAATGACTTTAATGATGATCTCATCTACGAGAATGATTATGATGCTGCCACAGGTACGCCGCTAGGAAAAGAAGAATCCATTTTTCGCAGTGGTGCATACAATGATCTCAATATAAGCCTGGGTGCCAACCTAAAGGATAAGATATTGATGGGTTTTGCGGTCGGTGTTCCTTTTCTACACTACGAAAGTGAAAATGTATATGTAGAAGCAGACGACGCCAATGATATCCCCATATTCAACAATTTACAATACACTAAAAACCTCCTGTCAGATGGTGCAGGGATCAATGTGAAACTGGGGGCCATTTGGAAAGTAAATTCAGACTTGAGAGTTGGCCTTGCCTATCACACACCTACTTATCTGGCTATTACAGAGTCTTTTACCAATCAACTCACGTACAGCTTTAATGAGACGGGCGAAGATGAAACAAATACCAGTGCTAGCCCGCAAGGTGATTTTGAGTACGGACTCACCACACCATGGAGAGCCATCGGGAGTGCATCCTACCTTATTGCCAAAAGAGGATTTGTGAGTGCCGATGTGGAGTTTGTCAATTATGGAGCGGCCAAGTTTGACTTTACCCGCAACTCCGACAACCTTGATGACCTGAACTATCAGACCGAAGTAAACCAACAGATCTCCGATGCCTATCGCGCTACCTTTAATATTCGAGTCGGGGGTGAAATGACTTTTAACGCGCTACGTGCCCGCGCCGGAGTTCAGCTGCTTGGCAGTCCTTTTGAGAATGATACCACACTGGGCAAAATTTATAGCGCTGGGATCGGTTATCGGGGCAACAAGGCGTACATCGATGCGGCTTATGTGCTGAGTCAGGAGAAAGTGAATTATTCTCCTTATCAAATACAGCAGGCATCATTGCAATTGGTCGAAAATCGCGAGAACCGTGGCCGCATCGCTGTCACCATCGGTTTCAAAATCTGATCTAGACACCTTTAGCTAGTGAGCTCGTTGAGCATCGCTTCACAAGACTGGAGCAATAGGTTGTACACCTCACGAAAACCTTCTTTGCCACCATAGTAGGGATCTGGGACTCTACCATCCCTTCTGGGATGTAAGAAATCCATCATCATCCGGATTTGGGCCTTACTCCCATCTGGAGCAAGTTGGCGCACATCGCGCAGATTCTCAGCATCCATGGGAATAATAAAGTCAAAAAATTCAAAGTCATTCTCGATCAACTTTCTAGATTGTTGTTGAGCGATGTCTATACCGTGGGCTGTTGCCACCTCGATAGATCTGGAGTCTGGGGGTTTGCCATCGTGCCAGCCACTGGTCCCAGCTGAATCAAAGTGCCAGTCAAGTCCGCGCTGGTCTGCCAAATGCTGTGCAATACCTTCGGCCAAAGGCGAACGGCAAATATTACCAAGACAGACCATGAGGATTTTCATACGGTAAATATACTGTTCACATAGGAGGCTGCTGAAATACTAACTCTGATTCGTTCGCGGCTTCTTTTGCCCGCAATACTTCACCAAAAATACTCGATATAGCTCGGTTATTTCTGCGTTTTTTGGCTCGTTTGCAACCAAAATAAGCTACCGAGCCAAATCGAGCCAGTAATTCAACAGCCACCTAGGCAAACTTTTCCAGCCGTAGCTCTCATTACCGAAAAAGAAAGTTAATTTAAACCGTTACTATGTAAGACGAAATGAAACCAAAACATATCGTACATATAAGTGCCGAGTGCTACCCGTTGGCAAAAGCTGGTGGCCTTGCCGATGTGGTCGGAGCACTACCGAAATATCAGATTGATCTGGGAGTAGAAGCCAGTGTGCTGATGCCTCGCTACCACCTGCCAGGCATCTTAGAAAGAGATTGGACAGTAGTACACCAAGGATCATTTCACCTTGGGTCACATTTGCTCGACTACTCCGTACATCATCTCCCCAAAGAGACCTTGGGATTTCCAGTTTTTGCCATCGATATACCAGGTAAGTTTGATCGACCAGGAATCTACAATGATGAGTATGGCAATTTTTATGACGATGGCCCAGATCGCTACTTGGCTTTTCAACATACTGCGCTCTTATTCCTAGATACTTTAAGTGAGCTACCCGATGTCATACATTGTCATGACCATCATGCAGGAATCATCCCATTCCTAATGAAGCATGGCATGGGGTTTGGCCGATTTCGCAACGTGCCGAGTGTCTTTACCATTCATAACGGGAAATACCACGGTTCATTTGGCTGGGAGTATCTCTATGCCATGCCTTTTTTCGATTGGAGTGTACGGTCTTTGCTTGACTGGGGTGGTGTCATCAACCCTCTTGCAGTCGCTCTGAAGATGGCCTGGAAAGTAACGACGGTCTCACCAAGTTATCTCGACGAACTGCGCGGTGATTCTGATGGGTTGGAACCGCTCATTCAGAGTGAGTCAGCCAAGTCTGTGGGTATCTTAAATGGGATCGACACCGATGTATGGAATCCTGCCACTGATCCATTGATCTCAACCCATCTAAAGAAAAGCGTAAGAGTCTATAAGAAAGCAAATCGGGATGCTCTCTTGAAGTTGTATCCTCTAGATCGTAAAAGACCGATTGTATCTTTCATAGGTCGCTTTGCCAATGAAAAAGCAGCAGACCTTTTACCGGAAGTCATTCATCAGACGCTGGCCAGTGGGATCAAGGTGAATTTCCTAATTCTGGGTTCGGGAAACCCCTGGCTACATCACGCCCTCAACTCACAAAGAATAACCTACGGTGACAATCTGGCCATCTATATCGGATACAATGAGCAGCTTGCACATCAAATTTATGCCGGCTCAGATTTCTTGATGATGCCCTCAAGAGTAGAACCCTGTGGCCTCAACCAAATGTATGCCATGCGCTATGGCACCATCCCCATGGTACGCCGCACGGGAGGTCTAAATGATTCGGTGATCGATATCGGTGATACAGATGGAAGGGGTATCATGTTTAACCATGCTTCGGTTGGCGATATAACTCATGCCCTCAGTCGCGCAGAAAACCTATATCGCGATACTCCAAATTTTGAATTAATTCGCGAACGAATTATGGCCGTAGATTTTTCTTGGCAGACTTCTGCAAAAAGCTACCTTGCCTTATATGAAACACTAACCTAAAAACGCTCAGCAATGCATTTAAAAATATTGGGATTAATCTTAGGAGGAGGAGTTGGCTCTCGCTTGTTTCCGCTCACAGCAGAGCGATCAAAACCAGCGGTTCCGATCGGTGGTAAATATCGACTTATCGACATCCCCATTTCCAATTGCCTCAATTCAGGAGTAACTAAAATTTATGTGCTGACACAATTTAATTCCGCTTCTTTAAATAAGCACATTAAAAACACCTACCACTTCGATTTATTTTCAAACGGGTTTGTCGACATCCTTGCGGCTGAGCAAACACGCAGCAGTGGAGAGTGGTTTCAGGGCACGGCAGATGCAGTTCGTCAGACAGCCCATCATATGGAAAATCATGAATATGATTTAGTCCTTATTATGGCGGGAGACCAGCTCTACCAAATGGACTTTGAAAAAATGGCCAAGTATCACCAGGCGCAGAACGCAGATATCACCATTGCTACCATACCGGTAAATGCACATGATGCTACGGGCTTTGGTATCATGAAAGTAAATGATCAAGGCTTAGTGGAGCGTTTTATCGAAAAACCTTCTGCTGAAGCAGTACCCGATTGGAAGTCACAAGTCTCTGGCGAGATGCAGGGCGAAGGCCGTGAATATTTAGCCTCCATGGGCATCTACATATTTACCAAAGGAATGCTCACCAAATTATTTAATGCACATCCCAATTCCACCGATTTTGGCAAAGAAATAATTCCAAAAGCCATTTTAGAAGGATACAATGTGGCTAGCTACGAGCATGCTGGATACTGGACAGACGTAGGCAGCATACCCTCTTACTACGAGGCCAGTCTCGAGCTGACCGAGGGGATTCCGAAATTTAATTTATTCGATAATAAAAATATTATTTATACCCGACCGCGTTTGCTGGCCCCGAGCAAAATCACTGATAGTAACGTGAATCGATGTTTGGTCGCAGAAGGATCCCTCATCCAGGGTGGCACTTTTGATCGCAGCATCATTGGTATTCGTTCCAGATTGGGTCCAGATACCATCGTAAAAGATTCGATCATCCTGGGCAACGACTACTTCGAGACTTTGGAAAAAATTGTCAACCTTCCGCACGAAATCCCGATGGGGATCGGAGCGAATGGTCATATTGAACGGGCAATTATTGACAAGAACTGTCGAATCGGAAAAAATGTGAGTATCATCGGGCATCCCGATTTGAAGGACGCCACACATGACACGCACATTATTTCGGAAGGCATCATCGTGATCCCCAAAGGCACTGTTTTACCCGACGGAACCTCAATCGGCCATAAGGCAGAGAAGACCTGATC
>CAJQNM010000805.1 GCA_905479665.1 uncultured Saprospiraceae bacterium | reverse complement strand
GATCCGGTTGTGGAAACGACCAAAGAAGGAAGCGTTTTCACCAATTCCTCCGCCTCCATCCTGCATTCCAGCGACTGGGCCAAGAGGACATTCAGCGAAATGCACACTGGTCTTGATAGACGCTTCCCCAGTGTCCTTGCGCGCTTTAACGATAAGCTTATAATCAAAAGGCAGATAGCAATGCTTCTCTTCAAAGTATTTGACCAGAGCGTCAATGTCTTTATCTTTATCATTGACAATTGAAATCATCTCGTTGACAATCATCTGAAGATCTTTGGTGGAAGACTTTTCAATCCAGGCATAAAATCGTTTAGCGTGTGCGACAGAGTCCACATGGAGAAAGGGTTTTTGATTGAGTTCAATGATCCTAAAATATTAAATAGAGAGAGAGACAAAATACCAGTCCAATCGGAGTACATCTTTCTCTTTCTCGACCGCGATGCTTGCAGCAATTTCAATCTTTTTTTTCTCTTTCTTGCCTTTATGATCTACGTGGAAGGCATTCTTGTCCTTTGGGAGGCCTTTCACTGATTCCTCAGTTCGAAATGGGAAATCAGAGTGTGACATCAGGGCTTGATAATGTTAAATAGAGAGTTGAAGACACATACCCTTCATTCGATCTTGATTGTTTGGCGGCTTGTCTTTTCCGGATTTCAACTTTATTCCAGACGATACTGTGATTTTGAAATCGTCTATGAGATCCTTTATAGCTATTGCTGACGCCTTGGCTAGAAAAGTGTACCAAATTGACGCTGTTTTGGCACGATCTTTGGATTGACCAGTTTTGCATAGTCTTTCCACATACTGCTTGATTTTTCCTTCTGATTTATATGAATTTTTGTCTTCAAAGAGAGCCTTGATCGCATCGGCATTCAGGGGCTACAATAACAATCATTAAAAAAGGGACATGACAAACAAACCGCGACAATAGCAGGGTTAACAACTTCTTCATCAATCGCCACTTCTTCATCAATCTCCATCGGTGCTTCTCCCACACCAGCTTCGATCAGATCCATCATCTTTTCATATGCTTCATACTCTGCACACAAAAGTCTGTCGGTAGAGCCGGCCGAGTAGTCCACCAAACAGGCTTCATCGAGGAATGCTTTAACGACAACACGTTTGTCGGAAACCGAGAGGTCAGAGAGAGTAGCAAGTCCCATATGATCTTCAGAGACTGTCCAAGTCCCATTGTCAATCTCAGCCGGCGACAAGGTGTCGAGGAACTCTGGAATATCACAAGTGGATTCGCCAAAGTCTTGATGAGCATTTCTGATCAGACGCGATGATCTAGATGCACAAGTTACACAAGTATTACGCCACATACAATCTTGGTCTATGATCGGATCGTGTGGGATGTTTCCAGAACACGTAGTTAGAATGACAATGTGTCGAGCAGTGCGGAAACGATTCAGCAACCATCCTCTCGACACATCCGTTGTGGTGGCATGGCAGTCTTGCACATTGTGTCTCGAAATACGAAGCATGATCAGCACAAAAGTATTCATCCACACCAGCTCGATTTGGACATTGATCCGCTCCATTCCCACTTTTGAAGTGGCATGTACCGTGTGAAGCAGTATCAGGTCCAGGCTAAAAAAGATTTGTTAAAAAACATGCGAGTGTCGGTACCATTGAATCTGATCCTTGACCAGCGCTACTGGATAGAGATTCTCCAGATTCCTCTTCATTCATCTCGTGCTTCCTCCTCCGCTTTGACTTGCGATTGCTGGTTGCAGATGCAGGTGGAGAAGATGGTCTCTTTGAGCTACTTCCCGGACTACCGCCAGAGGGAGCGTCACTGGGGATTGGTGCAGTGGTGTGTGTTGTATGGCGCTTCTTGCCCTTGCCCTCCGGTCGACTCTTCTTTTTGATAGGCTAAGAGATATATAAGAGAAAGAGAGATCATACGGGAGGGGCGGGAGAATAATCTCGTTCCCAGACTCTTCCAGATCCAAATCCAGACGCTTTCCATCTGAACGATTTCTGCAGAAAGGGTTGGAATGGATTGGCGGACTGGTACCCCTCTCGCTCCTTTTCCCTCTCTCGCTCGAACTTTGTCTTGAGGTCTCGAAACCTCTTTCGGTGTGCCTGAAGCAGGGCCTTGTTCGCGGCCCGCTTCACTTCATCCTTCTTCTTTTCCTTTTCAAGCTTGACATTGTTCTTTACTGTAAGAGTACGAATTAGATATTGATGTAATGACTGTTTGGGGTAGGGATTGAACACAGATATCCTTCCTACAAAAGGATGTTCTAACCACTATGCCACTAGACAAGTGATACTCAAGTAACCCCAACAATTGGATCCATATAAACTAGCAAAGGAGAAGTTGGACCGATCTCGAATCAAAACCCCATTACTTCAATTTATTCTACTATTTCTGGAATTTCTCGTCTGTGGCGACTGTCTTGAACGCATTCCAGTATTCGTCAACAAAGTTCCAAGAATCTGTATCTTCTTCAGGGATCACTACCTCCATCAATTTCCTCAAAATTTGCCAAGTACCCATGTGTGCTTTATGGTTAATCATCGAACTTTTCATCCCAACATGTGCATCAGAAAGTTTAGAGACTTCTTTGATTTGCATTTCAGTATAGTTGTAGGGTACGCCAGATTTGAAAATGTCCCAAGTAGTGTCCCGGTTAGATTTTCTTAGGCTAGTGAGATCTATCGGTCTGGGGCGCGTAAGAAACTGAACATCAGTATGCCAGTACGGCGATTTCTTGACATATTGCACATAGCTCAACTCGTCAAGTGTGAAAATATTTCCTTTTTTAATCAGCTCCGAGGGGATCTTCTGTTTCATCAAAAAGGAAAGCATTGCGGGGAATAAGTCATTCTCGGGCTGTTTTGAGTCAATGAGTTCCTTGTAATTTTTAACTATGATCAAAAATATGTAACAAACCGGTGTTGATGGCCGTGTTTTGATAAGTCTGAATAATTTCTGTCTGATTGGTATCTTCAAGCTGCATAATAACGCGCCAAGTCTTTTTGTAACCTCCAATATTCGTCAATGGATACCGATTAGAATTCCAATTATCTTTTCTTCCTGCCTTCCAGTAGTGGTTCGCGTTCATGAGGCTTATATTCTTTGAGAAATCTATTGCTGAATAGTAGCTCGGGCGTAGCGGCCTAATTAATTAGCAGCTATCGACAGCGTAGACTTACCAAATATCTCCGTCCGAAATCAATATGTAAGAACCTTCGGGGATAACTTTTTCGGATATAAAGCCGGCCAAAATTCGACTGATTTGTGCCGTATTTCCAGGGTTGAATTTGCAGAAAAGGGATATATCGTAAGGAAGGTATACCACCAATCCACCGGCTTTGAGAATGTTGTCCCTTAAAATTCGTCCAAGAGCATCTTCCTCCCAGTCTTTGGCCGTCCCAACAACAATAACGACTGGTTTCCAGTCCATTTTTGTCCACAGGAAAGCCGTAAGCGGTGAAAAGAAGCCATAATTGCTGTCCATAGTAGACGAAAATAATACAAATCGCTCTGGTGTTCCGGCATAGTCTGGAGGAGGATCATACATGATCTTTGGCGATGTATCCTTTTCCTGATTCAATTTCCTTGGTGGAATCATCGTTTCCTTAAAAAGACGCTCCATGCTTGAGAAAGTTTTACTTTCGGAGCTTGAAGTAGGAATCAGCAAAGCGTAAAATGATATTATGACCGCTACTGTAAATATGACTGCGTAACGTATCTGTTTATTCTTTGGTGGCATTTTGAACCTCTTAAGGGGAGTGGGAACCTTAAGCGAAGATGTCGTTGGATGGATGTATCAATCAATCATCAATCCTTTAATCAATAAGTGTTTTTAAACTCCGACTAGATAGAGAGAAAGTCCGGGAAACATGGGTCATGACTCATGGCATCCTACTCGTCGAATAAGAGGTTCGATATCTGGCATCACGGTGTCTTGATGGGAGGGATGACTATATAAGCGAGTTGGAGCGTCAGGAGGGGGACAAACTGCAAAAAGCGCAAGGTAGAAGTCACAGAATGTACAGAAGGCGCGATAAAGACAGCACCCGATCTCTTCGTTCGACAATGGGCAGATGATCACGGAAACATATTACAAATAAGGATGGTCAAAGGTAGTCCAGAGGCCAGGGGTCTAGTGACAAAGGCATAGGGGGGTCGAAGATTTAAAATTTCTATATGTATGTATTGCGCAAATTCCTCCAAATCGAATTTCTAATCAAAATTTCACCCATAAATAGGGGTAAAAGTTTGCGCCAAACGTTATGACGGCCACAATTACGGATGGATCACGCCAAAAATTTAATCAGCCAA
>CAJQNM010000804.1 GCA_905479665.1 uncultured Saprospiraceae bacterium | reverse complement strand
ACGGCATGCGCAAGAAAAGACCACCGTAGTCATATTCTCCGATGGTGATGTCGCTCAGGCCTTTGCCCTGCCAGTCTAAATCGAGGATGTACTCACCATCCTGCAGCATGACTGACCAGGTCTGCGTTTCCTCCATAATGGGCGATTCGTTTTCGCCCAACAGATGATAGACCGTACGCCAGGAAACCTCCTTGCCCTTGCCATCGATGATCTCGCTACTCACTTTTTTCCAATAATCTCCTTCCGGGTGATGGAAATAATCTCGACCATTCACACGCGTAAATCCCCAATACAAACCCGTCTGATGTTTGTGATGACCCGGACTGTATTCAGTCAATAGTCCTTTTCCGTCGGGTGCAACGATGGGATGCAGAAAAGGTCGATGATCCGCCTTGGCGACCTGAGTGATGATGGCGTCCGTCTCGCCTTCACGTAGCACCTCGATAGTCGATTTATCATCACTCTGTCGGAGTTGCAGGAATGCTGATTCTACCGGTGGTGCCACAGTATTCTGTGGCGGTGGATTTTCACCGCAGCCCAGTAGTAAAAACAGTAAGCATAAGGCTGGTAAGAGTAGGAGAGATTTCATGGACCTTTTTATTGATCTTTTGAAGCTACGGATCTTTTTGCAACAGCTCATGTTCCAAACGTGGGATGAAGGAAGTTTACAGTGAGTAAACATGTCATGTGTCTATTTTTATTCAGCCACTTGGCTCCAAACCCAGCTCAGGTTCCAAACCCGAGAAATGTCATCTGTTGATTTTATTTCAACCACTTCGGGAAAAGAATCTAGGGAAAAGGGTGACATGGTTTTTCTCACGAGGAAGATCGTACAAGGTCGTAAATCCGGACAATTGGCATCAAGAAGATGTCTGGAAAGGATCCAGACCTTAATTATGGTTCCATACCCCAGCTCAGGTTCCATACCTGAGACAATGATGACAGGTCTGGTATTCACTCTGATTGAGAATTTGTCATTTCGACTAAGGAGGATTAAGAAAGGCCTGCAATGAGTAGACATCTCATGTGTCTTCCAGCTCAGGTTCCATACCTGAGAAATGTCATCTCCATATCTTGCGACCCTACACCAAAAGACGTGCTTTTTTCATCTACTTAATATATGGCTTAGACCATCCTATATAAATTAACTCCTGCATGCGCTTACTCCTCTTCAGCCTTATCATCTGTGCATCGATTTCAACTTCGATCGCAGATACGACGCACATCTTTGGACAAATTCTTGACCTGCCCACAAATTCTGACGCACCATTTGCAATAGTTGTGGCCAGAAATCTTTTGAAAGGTACTTATCAAGTAAGGAGAGAGGTACGTACCGACGGGGCTTTTGTGCTGCCATTAAAGCTCGAAAATGCTCAAGATGTCTTTCTCAAAGTAGGGGAAGTGACAGTGTCACTTTTACTAGAACCAGGTGACAGCCTTGCATTGAAATGGAAATATTCTCCAGATCCAGCGCAATCTCCCATCATACAGTTTGCAGGTGATCATGCGGAGCGAAATAAGCATTTTGCAAAAATGATGAGGCAGCATTGGAGAGACATTGATTTTGGCTCAGCTCATGGGATGCATATGGGAGCGCAATACAAGGAGTTAGATTTTAGAGAATTTTTGCAATACCGCATGAAGAAGAAACAAGAGCAGGTGGAGCTTTTGCAGACCTATTTGCGCGAGAATAGCATAGGTGATTCATTGCTTCTCAAGTGGATTGACTACTTCACCACGTTCCAACCGACCAATGATCTTTTGTTATATCCAATCTTCCATGCACAAGTGAATAATATGAGGGTCCAGGATTTATTGTTGGATACATCGTACTATATGCTATTGCATGAAATAAGCCTGCAAGATCGAGATGCGATTATTTGTTCGAAATTTTTAACACTGCTATACCGAGACGTACCGATGTATCTCCGAATGAATTCCGGTAAACGTCCGGATTACAAGGACCTCGTAGATGCTGATGGCATGGTTGCTACCCATTTTAATTACATGGCGGAAGCAGCAACGGGCTTGGCCAGAGATGTCGCACTGACAAAATTTTTATTGGGAATGATGGAGCTCAAGGAGTCAATCAGTTCGCAGGTTCCGCCACTCATGGAAAAATACTATAATGTCGTCAAGGATAGGGCGTTCATAAAAGCGGTCATGAGGAAATATGAATTTCGCTATGATGAGGAAAGTGTGATAAAACCAAGGCAATACTTAAATGTCTTGGATCTTAAAGATGGTAGAGATAGTCTATTGCCAGATCTGGTAAAGCGTTTTGCCAATAAGGTCATCTACATAGATCTATGGGCCACATGGTGTGGACCGTGCTTGAAGGAAATGGATTATTACTCAAAACTGATTGAAAAATACAAGGATCAAGATTTGGTTTTTGTCTTCTTGGCTGCACATTCACCAGAGAATCTCTGGAGAAAACGAGTGAATGATTTAAAGTTAACCGGCAATCATTATTTATTGGATGAGTCGCAGTACTACGGATTAGAAGACTATTTTGATCTTCATGGATTCCCTCAGCATGTCATCATCAATCGAAAAGGGGACATCGTAGAGTCAAGAGGACCAACGATTTACGACTCAGAGCATAATCTAAACCCGAATCTGCTCTCTACTTTAAACGAATTATTGGAGAAATGATACCTTCCATTCCCCAAGCTCAGGTTCCATACCTGACAAATTTATTTCCCTTCATTAAATCACATCATTATTCTGCGGTCATATCCAAGAGCTGCAACGCATCAAAGAAACCCGTGTCAGGAAAACGTTCTTTGGCATCCTTCAGCGACTTTGTGAAAAGAACATCTTGCCTGAGTTGATAGTAACAAAGCGTTTTGTTGTAAAGGGTATCCATCTCTATCCCGTAGACGTCGGTAGAATATTGATAGTAGACCAAAGCTTTGTCATAAAAACCTAGATCAAAAAATATTCCCGCAATATTTAGTGCCAAATCTACACTCTCATTAATGTTAAAGTAATATCCCCACACGAAGTCCAGGGTCTCAGCTATTCTATCTCGATCTACATGCGATATTTTCTTGACCAGCTCTTTGAGACGTGGAAGAATAGTGATAAAAAAAGTCGAGTCATACGCACTGAGGCGCAATAGGGCTATCAGGTGCATGAGTGACAAGCTTGAACTATGCTCATAGCTTAGCTTTTTTATGCTGTCATAATCGTCCGGCCCAAAATTATTAACCGAATGCTGATAGACAGAATTGGTGATGGTGTAGTCAGATGATTTTTCGACACAGAGAAGACATGCCACTTGCAGATGAAAAGTAGAATAACTAGGAAAGAGCACTTTGCCGCCCACGCGCTCACAATAGCTTCCCAGGGCATGGTAGTTGACCCAGATGGAGAAGCTCCCATGAGTAATAATTTCAGGTTTCTCTTTCTTGTCCAATTTGTCCAAACGGTGAAACCCCTTGTCCATCGAGAGTAGCATAAGGCCTTGGGGAGAAAGGGCTCTTAGGTTTTGCAAACATTGAATACTCCTTTCCGGAAAGAATAAATAGGTGTCACTCAGATTCGATTGATAGTCTTCCAGTAAAGTATTGAGGATTTCCGAATCATAGTAAGGTTTTTCGAAACGCTCTGATTTAAAAGTGAACTCCAGGTCTTTCAGTAGCAGATCCGTTCTGAATGCGGTAGGGTCTAGAGTAGAGTGCAGCGCAATGGAACATGAAGAGATTTTATTTTCCTGGATGTGGAAGAGATCATTGGGAATAGAATCGAAAAAATAATTTCCTAACGCTACTATCGGTTGATTTAAATCGCCTTTATTGATCGTATGGTCAATCTGCCGTAGCGTGATGCTTTTACCATCAATGGCATCATAATATGCGTAGTCTAAAACACCACGCTCATAGTAGGGCTGCAACTGTGGGTGATCCTTAAAGAATTTCAAATTTTCCTCTGCGATATCTGTCAGCACATAGCAATAGGGTGGCAAGTCCATGTCGAGAAGTGCGGTTAGATTTTCTAAGTGCCTAAGAACATGGTAGCCCAGACGACCATGTCCAGCCCCGAGTTCTATGATGTAGGCGGTTTCTTCCACAGCACCCTTGGCTGCAAGGTCCTGTAAAAACCCCAAAATCAACTCTGCGTAGGTTCTGCCTACAAAGGAGTTTGAAGTGATATTATGAGGTACAATTCCTTTACTCCATGCCTCGACGCCATTTTTTTGGTAGTAGTCGCGGTTGAGCTGCCAGATTAAGCTTTCCGAAAATGTTTGAAATGATTCTACTTCGTAGCGCTTTTCATCCATAATAACTTGCTAAATGATCGAATGATCTTCTAACCGAGCAAGCTCATACCAGGGAGATATGGACGAACTAAATTAAAATCTTACTTTAAGGTAGTCTTTTGAAGCCAGCTCTGGATTTATCAAAAATGAAGTCCGGAAAAGGATCCGGACCTCAATCATGGTCTCAAACTAGCTCTTGTCCCATACCACGGCTCTTGTCCCATACCCCAGCTCATGTTCCAAACCTGAGATGAATTAATTATCTTTAGAGATATCACACAGGAGCACCTAAAACGATTGCAATGCAAAATCTAGAATTTCCAATTCGGTTTTCTTTTAAGATATCAACTCTTTCAAATGACTTTACCGCCATTGATGCAACGGGTAATGTTGTGGCGTATGTCAAGCAGAAGATGTTCAAATTGAAGGAAGATATTCGGATCTATAATGATCAGAGCAAATCTGTGTTAAATTATTCGATTAGAGCAGATCGGTGGTTGGATTTTTCGGCCGCGTATAGCTTTTATGATTTCGACGGGAGTGAGTTTGGGAAAATTGCCAGAAAAGGTTGGAGGTCGATTTGGAAAGCCGAATACGAAATAGTAGATCAATTCGGCGAGATCCAATATCATGTAAAGGAGGAGAATGGATGGGTCAAAGTGATGGATTCACTGCTGGGGGAAATTCCCGTATTGGGGCTACTTACGGGGTATTTATTCAATCCAAAATATCTTGTCAAGGATTTGCAGGGTAAGGAGATTGTAAGACTCATCAAGATGCCTTCGCTTTTCGGCAGAGAATTTACCGTCGATAAATTGA
>CAJQNM010000803.1 GCA_905479665.1 uncultured Saprospiraceae bacterium | reverse complement strand
GCAAGTACAATATGCCAAATACCGGGCGCTGCTCACTGATGCGGCGATTGCTGGGGGCGACTACGCACGGGGCGAGGCCGCCTTTCAAAAAACCTGTGGCAGCTGCCACCAGATGCATGGCTCGGGAGGATTAATCGGTCCCGAGCTCACTGGATCCAACCGCACCGATTTGGACTATTTACTCAGCAATATTCTCGAACCCAGCAGTGACATCCAGGATGATTACAAAATGATGATTGTTACCACTCGGTCAGGCCGCACCATTGTCGGAAATATTGCTGGCGAAAGCGAAACCACACTCAGCATGCGCGTAGTCAATCAGGAGGAACCGATACAGATTGCGCTTTCAGAAATTCAATCACGTGAAAGGCTCGATGTATCGCTCATGCCTGAAGGAATATTTAGCACCATTTCCGAAAAAGAAATAATTGATTTGGTGCATTATTTGCAGATGCCAGCTCTCAAAGGCCTTTAACTAGCCCTAAAAGGCCTGAAACGAATAAAGATAGAAATAGTGAATACCAGTAGTCGAAGACACTGATAGTGCTACATTGAAAACAAGGGGCTGAAGCCGCCTTGGATAGAGTTTATTTATTACTTAGTAGTTCCCGAAAAAGAGTTATTCCAAGGGGTTTTTACCTCTGCTTTGGGCACTTGGGATGGAGCTTATTTATTACTGGATAATTCCAAGAAAAGTCTTTCCAAGGGGTTTTTTGTATGTGTTTAGCGCTTTCCAATCCTCGCCTCACATGTGGTATAGAAATACTCCTCTTCCAATATGCAATTCTTTTTCTTCATCTCAATTTTCCTGAATCCGGCGGGCTTGGGAGTCGCTAAACACGTAAGAGGTTTTAATCACTTGCTATTTGCACTGTGCTATATTGAAAACAAGGGGCTCGTATGCTAGAAATGGGATCAGGCTTTAATGAAATTTTGAGTCATTCCAAGGAGGTTTTAACCCCTTGTCTGCGAATTTCAATGGGCTCGCCTTGGATTGAGCTTATTTATTGCTGAGTAGTTACCAAAAGAATGTCATTCCAGGGGGTTACAACCCCTTGGAACGAGTACTGTGTCTCTTTTAGAAAACAAGGTTGTTTTTCACCCTCTGTTCCGTTTTCACCTTCTGCACCTTCTATCCCATTTAATCCAGCACCTTCACTCTAATATCTTTGTAAAATACCTCGCAGGTAGGATCGTGGGCTTGAAACGCAAATGTACCGTGACCTACTCTACGATCACTGAGCCAAAATTCTGGCTGGGTCCATTGTACCGTGGTCACTCCATCTACTTTGATGGTGATGGTCTTGTCGACTACGGTAATGTGGTAGTCAAACCACTCCCCATCGGTGGAAGGAGCTGCATCTCTAGCTATGAATACTTCCGGTTTTTCCGATACGCTTGATATCGCATATTCCTCATCATCAGGGGTGACCCACATATTGACGATGCCATAGAGACTGCCAGTCTTTCTCGGATCCGCATGACGCGAATTCACCTGTGCTTCAAATCCGATTTTAGGCCAGCCGTCTTTTTGATAGGTGGTATGAAAATAAACGCCAGAATTGGCTTCGGCCATGGTTTTGACTTTGAGTTTCAATTCAAAATTTTTAAAGTCTGACCGATTTACCCCGCCGGTATAATAAATATGCGCCTTACCTCCGCGGCAGACGAGTGTTCCATCTTCTACTAAAAAAGATTCCGGCTTGTCTTCGCTTGATGTCCATCCTGCTAGATCTTCGCCATTAAATATGGAAACAAAGCCTTCCGAGTCCTGTGCGTACAAACCTGCCATAAGGAAAATACATACTGCTATCAATATCAAGTTTTTCATATATCTAAGTTCAAAGTTTGTAGCGCCTCTCATCTCCGCATGGTTACCAATACCACTCCATCGGCAGCGCGAGCTCCATACGAAGCCGCAGACGCCGCATCTTTAAGAATAGATATGCGTTGCACTTGATTGGGGTCAATAAAACTTACATGCTGAAATCCGTTTCCCATGGGCTGGCCATCCACAACAAAAAGTGGTTGCCCCTGATTCATAGATTTTGTAGCACGAACCTTGACACCGAGATTTAGTCCCGAACCTGTCACGGTTACACCAGGAGCTTTTTGCAACAACTCCATCCAGGTGACATTATCCTGCTCATGAACCTCTATTTGACTTATGGCAGTGGTAGACTCATCGACGCTGATGGCACCATACCCTTGGTTGATGTCTGTGCGTGCTACTCTGCTCGACTCGCTCAATTTACATGAACCCAGACCAACGAGAAGTATGCTCAGAACGACTGCAATATGACTGTACTGCCTAAACGATTTGCTGAACCTTACTCCTAATGAAATAGAGTACCACATGACCATAAATTTTTCAATGAGACTATAAGTTCGGTAAAAATGCGCAACCAATCCGTATTTTCCCATGATTTCAATCAGCCTGTATCACAGCAATGATTGCAAATTCCATACTATTGATCATTCAGAAACTACTATCGTCATTATGTATTTGACTCAAATGAAAACTGGTATTCTTGGCCTTTGTTTCATCCTGTTGCTCAGCTGTCAGGAGAACGTCAATGATCAGGTCCTACAGCCCAATATTCTAATGATCATGTGCGACGATCTGGGTTGGGGAGATGTCGGGTTTAACGGCAACAAAGATATCGCGACTCCCCACCTCGACAAACTCGCTCAGGGTGGTATTATTTTCTCCCGGTTTTATGCCGCCTGCCCAGTCTGCTCTCCGACACGTGCCAGCTGCCTGACCGGGCGCAGTCCCTATCGTATGGGTATTCCGACCGCCAATGCCGGCCATTTACCGGAAGAAGAAATAACGATTCCAGAATTGTTGAGTGATAAGGGATACGCCACCGGACATTTTGGTAAGTGGCATTTGGGCACTTTTTCAAAGGACCTGCGAGATTCAAATCGGGGTGGCAAACCGGAAACTGAATCACACTATTCTCCTCCTTCTCGACATGGATACGATGAGTACTTCTGCACCGAAGCCAAAGTGCCCACATATGACCCAATGATCAAGCCCGTCCAATTTGATACAGCCCAGGGGGAATCGTTACGCTACGGCTGGAAGGCTGTTCCGGCAGATGGGCAAAGGGAGGCGTATGGAACCCGCTATTGGAGTCGTGAGGGATCTCCTGAAACTCAAAATACTGCCGGCAGCAATGCACGGATAATTATGGATCGAGTCTTGCCTTTCATAGAAGAGAACAATTTGAAGAAGCGCCCCATTTTCTCCACTATCTGGTTTCATACTCCACACCTTCCAGTGGTGACCAGTGATGAGAATCGGCAGGCATATCCCAATCATTCGCTGGTCGAGCAGCTGCATTATGGCAGCATAACCGCCATGGACAAGCAAGTCGGTCGGCTCATCGATACTCTGCACTCATTGGCTATGCTAGAGAATACCTTAATATTCTTTTGCAGTGACAACGGCCCCGAAGACCGTACTCCGGGATCGGCAGGACCTTTTCGCGAGCGTAAGCGGAGTCTCTATGAAGGAGGCGTACGTGTGCCGGCATTTGTGTACTGGCCTCAAGAAATTGCGAGTCCAGAACAAATCGAAAATGCTATCTATACCTCAGACTATTTGCCGACTATTCTTGATTTGCTTGACATAGCCTACCCAGATGAAAGTCGCCCTCTGGACGGAATGAGTGTTGCACCATTAATCACTGGATCGGGTGGAGCAGCACGATCACCGATGGGATTTCAATTTCATCAGGAGAAGAGATCATGGGTGACCGATCAGCATAAATTAATCTCTACGGATGGTGGGGGCACATTTGAGCTTTATGACTTGCTGCACGATCCAGAGGAAAAAAACAATCTGGCCGGCACCCATGCTGATCTGGCTGAAAAAATGCGGGCAGAATTAGAGGTTTGGATGGAGTCATGTCGGGCCAGTGAGCGGGGCGAGGACTATTAACACATTTTGGCATGCTTTTCTCCTCTACTCTAGTTAACTATGTATCGGTCTACACTTGCCGTATTATTTGGTTTGCTCAGTGCAAGCCTGACCAGTGGGTTTGCCCAAACAGATTCGAGAAAACCTCTCCTAATTGTCACCACAGATATCGGGCAAGATCCGGACGATTTGCAATCCATGGTGCGACTCTTGCACTATGCCGATGAATTCGAATTTCTCGCTCTGATTGCAAATGCCGACAACAATGAGCCCAGTGAGGCCAACCGCCTGCAGGACACCTTGCTCGATCAGTGCATCGCGGCCTATGCCGAAATAGAGGATAACCTTCGCTTGCATTCAGAGTCCTATCCCACTGCTGAGTATCTCCAATCAATTGTGAAGAAAGGAACAAATCAAAATGGAGTCAACGTGCCGATGACACGGTACGTCGGTGTAGGCCGAGATACAGAGGGATCGAATCGCATATTACGTACCGTTGCCAAAGCCACTCGCCCGGTGGCAATCGCAGTATGGGGAGGAGCCGGCGATCTGGCACAGGTTTTATGGAAAGTGAAAAACAAATTTGAAGAAGCTCAAGTGGCGATGTTTGTGGAAAAATTACGGGTGTATTTTATTGGTCAGCAAGATAGCTCGGTCGAATGGATCTTGAAAAATTTTCCAGATCTATGGGCCATCGTATCCGATCACCCCGAAGGCGATAAATGGCAATCGACCTACCGAGGCATGTTCTTAGGCGGCGACATGAGCATCACTTCAAAAGAATGGCTCAAGAAGCACGTGATTGGCATAAATCCCCTTAGCTCAATGTATCCCGACGAGGCCCATACGGGAGGAGTACGTTACAATCCCCATATGGCCATGAAAGAATGCGACTCTCCTTCCTGGCTGTATTTCCTGAATAATGGCTTGAATGTGCCAGAGTATCCCAACTTTGGTGGCTGGGGAGGACGCTTTGAAGAAATCAAACCGATGCTCTATTCAGATGCACGTGATCTAAACTACGTGGCTGCGTTGGACTCCCTCATGCCCTCAGCTATAGCCACCGTACATCGGTGGAGAGAGGACATTCAAAATGATTTTGCAGCGCGTGTCACTTGGGGCTCCCGACCGTACGAGGAGGCCAATCATCATCCCCAGATTATTATCTCAAGTCATGTCTCAGACAATATCGAACGAGTGGAATGCCGAGCCGGGAATGATGTCACCTTCGATGCTTCGGCATCGATAGATCCAGATGAAGATGATCTTAGTTTTGAATGGCTCTTCTACCAAGAAGCCAGCACATTTCCTTTTTGTGAGAATCTCATCACTACGGTTCATCCCGAAGGTAGGATCGACATCAGTCTGCCGCAAACGGCTCGCGGAAAAACGATCCACTTGATTTTACGTGTCGAAGATGATGGTGATATTCCATTGGCTTCGTATCAACGTCTGATATTGGAGGTGATGTAATTATCCCAATTTATTCATTAGATTATCTGCTACAAGCCAAAATACCCGCGAACTCAAGGACGTCCTGCAATTTTCCTTCTCTCCGTAAGAATGCCTACGATTGCGAGGTAAAATCACAGTGGAGCCCTTGATTTCATTGGTTTTTTGACTTTTGCGACGAAAACCCAATGCATAAATTGGGATTATTCGCTTCATTCTTCGTGATACGTTCCTTTCGAGTAATTTAATCCGACACCTCCCAAAATTATTACTGTTGAGCCCACTCCGA
>CAJQNM010000802.1 GCA_905479665.1 uncultured Saprospiraceae bacterium | reverse complement strand
TCTTGCAGCATAGCACGGAACGCCGGCGAGTATCGAGAAAAATTCCGAAGTCGTCTCATCCAGCTCATCCGGGAGATGGTACTTCGTGCTTGCGATTAAGGATTTGGGACTTCAGCAACTTGCCGACCACATCTTGAGTCTCTGTGCGGCAGGTATCTTCATCAACTTGATACTGCCCCAAGAGTACCTCAATAAGTTGATCAAACGTGAGCTCCCGATCGAAGGCATGCCAGATCCGGGTACATACCTCGTTCATGCCAAAGTAAGCTCCTGTAGAAACGTTCATGACCACCGATTCTCCATCTACTTCGGTAAAGAGGAAGTCTTCGGTATTGCGAATGAGTACCTCTCGCTCTCCAAAATCTATGGTGTCAGTGACTTTTGCTTTCATGGGTTTCAAAATGATTAGATTGCGATAAAATTAATCTTTTCCAGATCAATCCTGAAGATCATAGGAATGCGCAAGATTTCTGTCCACCGGCTCGCGACAAAATGGCCCAAGATTTGTACCTTGAAATGTCAAACATGTGAACCGATGAAACCGCAGCAGACCACAACCATACTCCATCCTTGGAAAACTCCCAAACTCCTTCCCATTAGAAACAGTCACCTGGCCTCCGGTAAATCGGTAAATTCCTTCGGTGAAGAGTACCGCTCGTTTAATAATGGGAACGAGGCTTGTAGCAAATCCATAAAATATCCCAACAATACGGGATGCACTTCCTCCACGGGTGCTGCAGGAATGGGTTGTGGTTGCTCTTAACCTACCCCAAAATAATTCATTTTACTCATACTCTAAATCGCTGCCAAAAAGCTCAACAAATGAAATCGACGCAATCCAAGAAGACCTGGTCGACACCGCAAATCATACCTCTGGGCGACACCCACATCTTATCGGGTAGGGCTGTGGCAGGTGTCGAGAAGCAATTCGTCACAGAATCCGAAAGTTGTCGTACAGCGTCATCCAACACAACTAAAACCCTGTGTAGTTCAACGGAAAATGCCACTGCGATAGAGTGTGATATGTGTTCTTAGAGCCCACTGTCTGCAAAGCACACAAACAAGATCTAGCTACATTACTGATACTTCATAAAATCAATTGAGCGCACTATGAAATCCCTATCAAAGAAGGCCTGGAAGACACCGCAACTCCTGCCTCTCAGCGACACCAACATTGCAACGGGTGATCTTGCCGTAACCGGACCGGAGAAACAGGTGTTTTACTCACCTGACGAATTATGTGCCACAAAAGTGTTTAAGACGGGACAGGTGACATGTAGTTCAACACTCGGTGCTTCCGAAGGCAACTGTGACGTCTGTTCCTAGTGTCTTGAGCATCCCTCCACTCATCTTACTCCCAGCAGTGAATAAAACAGGTAAGACGACAGGTACGGCTCACCACAGCGTGCGGCCCAACGTGTTCTTCGACATCATTTGCTGTAGCTCTAGAGTGTGACATGTGTTTCCCAGAGCCTATTTTCTACAAGACATAGGACACAACGTTCGTCAAGCTATGACGTGCGGCATGAATCTTGTACCTTAGCATTGTAATGAAAGTATCGTAATACCTCAACAAGTGAAATCAACTCAAATGACACCTCTACCAAAAAAGACCTGGATGACACCCCAACTTGTGCCCCTGAGAGATGGCCACATTTCATCGGGAGGTGTTGTGGGAAGTGCTGAGAAGAGAATTTATCTTGAAGGAGGAAGCTGTAACACAATTTCAAAGACAGAAAATGGCGGACCTACGTGTGGTTCTACGTCGCAGGCTATTGAAGCCGGATGTAACATTTGCTCCTAGTCTCTCGTCAAAAAAATATCACCAAAGAACAGATGTAACTCTGCGTCATGTATAGTCTGTTTTACCGTCCTCCGTTTGCTGTAGCTCTAGAGTGTGACATGTGTTTCCCAGAGCCTATTTTCTACAGGAAATAGGACGTAACCTCGTCGAGTTATTGCGACATGAATCTTGTACCTTAGCACTGTAATGAAAGTATCGTAATACCTCACCAAAGTGAATCAAGCTCAAATGAAACCTCTACCAAAAAAGACCTGGACGACACCCCAACTTATCCCTCTGAGACATGGCCACATTTCATCGGGAGGTACTTTGGGAAGTGCTGAGAAAATAGTTTCTGTTGACAAAGACTGTCAGACTTTTACAGATACCAAAAATATCGGACCCTTGTGTAGTTCTACGAGCTCGGCTATGGGAAACGAATGTGAAATTTGCTCTTAGTCTCACACCTAAAAATATCATAAAGGACAAATTCAGCGCCTGCATAATCTGTTCTACTATCCTCCGTGAAGTAATGACTAGGATAGAAAGGAAGATAAATCCCATCTTCGTAGCACGAAGATGGCCAGCCAAAAGATAGTACTCAACCGCGAGCTTTTTGATCTCACTTTGATCATTCGCATCCTCCGGATGGTGTGGGCATGCAGCGCCCGTCTTACTGTGGCACGGCTGATTGTTTTACTTTTTCAGGCCCTCTTGCCATTGATCCCGCTCTATCTGATGAAGCTGTTGCTCGATGCCTTTGCTGCTGCAGATAAGCCATCTTTCGACTACATCCTTTGGATACTGATTGGTTTTGCCGTGGTGAAAATTCTCACCATCGTGATGGCCAATGTGTCCAACTATATCAACTTGCTACATAGCGATGTGATTGCCGATCACATGTCGCAGGTCGTGATCAGCAAAGCCATTCAGACCGACTTGCAATATTTCGACTCAGACATCTACCATGACATCTTTGCTCGGGCCATTGGCCAATCATCCAAT
Organism: uncultured Saprospiraceae bacterium; assembly: GCA_905479665.1. Taxonomy (GTDB): domain Bacteria; phylum Bacteroidota; class Bacteroidia; order Chitinophagales; family Saprospiraceae; genus CAJQNM01. The sequence continues at coordinate 2,138 of CAJQNM010000802.1, read as the reverse complement.
CGACCACTGGCGGTGCTTCAGGTGGTGCTTTCGCTCATCCAAAATCTGGTGTCCCTGCTCGCCATCATCGGTTTGCTCTTTACTTTGCACTGGGGCATCGCCTTGATTCTCTTCGTGGTGGCTCTACCGGCGGCCATCATCCGCTGGCGATTTACTGAGAAAACCGTAAAGCTGCGGGAGGAACAAACCCAGCGCGAACGCCGATCAGGCTATCTGCGCAATGTGCTCACTGGTGGAAGCTACGCCAAAGAAGTGCGCATATTTGACTTTGGCAGAAAACTCTTGGATCAGTTTCTTCAGCTACGTAGTATACTCCGAAAAGAGAAACGCGACCTTTATCTGCACCAGAATATGACAATTGGTGTGGCCCAGAGTGTCGAATCCATTGCCATCATCGCAGCACTTGGCTATCTGGCCAGCAGAGCCCTGAGAGGATTGATCTCGGTCGGCGATATTGCCATGTACTATGGTATTTTTCAAAAGGGGCAGACCAATATCAATGGCATCTTAAAGACCTTTGTCTCTCTCCATCAAAATCGGTTGTTTCTGGGGCACTTGTTTCAGTTTCTGGATCTCGAACCAAAAATTGTCGATCAGCCTGGTGCAACGGTATTATGCCAACCCATCCAGCGCTTGCGGCTCGAGGATCTCCACTTTACCTATCCTGGCACCGCCAAGGAAGTATTGACTCAAGTATCGCTTGAGCTGCAACGAGGCACCATCACAGCCGTGGTGGGCGAAAACGGCTCGGGAAAATCGACCCTGGTCAAGCTCATCTCGCGGTTGTACCAGCCGACTCGTGGTCTGATCTTAGTCGACGACCAGCCTGTCGAAACATACACACTATCCAGCTATCGGCAAAAGCTTACGGTGATCTATCAGCTTTTTGCCCGCTACAATGCTTCCGTCACCGAAAACATCCGCTATGCGGATATGGACTCCTCAAAGGATCTAGGCAAGATCGAGAAGGCAGCCCAACTTGCTCACGCAGATGCCTTCATCCGTGAGCTGCCCCAGGACTACGATACACAATTGGGTCGATCGTTCTGGCAGGGTGAGGAGCTCAGTGGTGGGCAATGGCAAAAACTGGCCCTCACTCGCGCGTTTTATAAAGATGCCGACATCATCATTTTAGACGAGCCGACTTCACTCATTGACCCGATCGCCGAAGAAGATATTTTCGCCAACCTGCGTGAAATCGCACAAGATAAAATCGTGGTTTTGATCACGCACAGAATCTACAATCTCAAGATGGCTGATCAGATCTTGGTGATGGACCAGGGACAGATTGTAGAATCAGGAACTCATGACGAGCTGATCCATCGCGACGGACTGTATCAGGAAATGTTTTCGAAGCAAAGTTGAAGGAAGTAGATTTCTAATGCATATGCCCTTCCTCTTTTTTCTGCTTCACCCGAAAGTTGAACGCCACCGAAATCCGGGGTGTATCATCGAAATGAGGCGCCACCATATGCACCAGGTATGCAGGAAACATCAACATTCGTCCATTTTCCGGCCGCACATTCGTGGAAATAGGGCGTCGGTGCAGGGGCCCTAGTGGCAGCGGGTTCATGAAAAATATGTTGCCATCGGCCGGACTGCGCCGAAGTTCTTCGGCCTGCTCATTGATCTGGATGTAGCAAACACCTGACCACTGTGATGGAAAATGAGCGTGCGGCGCATTCCAATCACCGGCCTCGTTGACATTGGCCCAAAGATTCATCATTTGGATGAGTTTCTTATCCACTTTGATCGCATGGGCAATGCAATTCTTGCCGACTTTTGTCACTTGCTCAACCAGCCATTTGATCTCTGGAACCTCCGTTTCGTGAAGATCATAGGTCGAATGCCAGCCTCCACTGTTGCTGCGCTTTATTCCCTCCGATTCTTCTCGTTGTTGCAGGATGGCCTGCACCAATCCTGCACGGCGAGGAGCCAGGCCTGGTATATCCATGCGATAATACGGGATGCCAAAAAGGCTGTTGTCGATCTGGAGTTTACCCTTCATGCTCAAAAATACGAAATGGTGTTCATGAACTTTGAGCGCACTCCGGAAAGTGTCATCTTCATAAAATGAGCTTATTTTGGACCTGCCTGCTGGCGCAGGCAGGCAGGTGAGATTTTCACTTTTACGAGAT
>CAJQNM010000801.1 GCA_905479665.1 uncultured Saprospiraceae bacterium | reverse complement strand
TTAAGCCGGATGGATCGAAGCTGGAATACCTGAGCAAATCATCGAATAATACCTGGGGGCTGGGGTTTTCCGAAACCTTCGACGTATTTATTTCGACAGCAAATAATACGCATAGTGGATATTTTGGAATTCCTAATAGCCACTTGGAAAACGCGAAAGGATTGACATTTTCTGGCATTCAAAAAATAGATGGCCATTATCATTTCCATCCCATCACCGAAAATTTTCGGCAGGTTGATGTATTTGGTGGATTTACTGCCGCTGCAGGCCATGCACTTTATACGGCACGTGCTTTCCCCAAAGAATATTGGAACACGGCAGCGCTAGTTTGTGAGCCAACTGGGCATTTATTGCATCATGCGATCATCGAAAAAGATGGCGCCGGATTTGCTGAGAAGGATGGGTGGAATATGCTGGCCAGTCATGATGAGTGGGTTTCTCCGGTCTGCGCTGAGGTGGGTCCGGATGGAGCAGTGTGGATAGCAGATTGGTATAATTTTATTATTCAGCATAATCCGACACCCGAAGGATTTGACAATGGGGAAGGAAATGCACACATCAACCCACTGCGTGATAAACAGCATGGCAGAATATATCGTGTGAGTTACCGTAATGCTCCAAAAGTGGAGCCCATCAAATTGGATAAAAACAATCAGGGGCAATTGTTGGCAACCCTTGATGCAGACAATCTTTTCTGGCGACTCCATGCCCAGCGCCTCCTTGTAGAAAGTAATGCAGCAGACCTACGCGATCCGTTGCTTGCACTGGTGTCTGATGAGTCTGAAGATGCACTGGGTCTCAATCCCAAAGCGCTGCATGCCATTTGGACGTTGCACGGTCTGGGCCTGATCGAAAGCGATAGCATCGTGCGAGAGAAGATTTATGTCGCATTGCAACACCCAGTGGCTGGAGTGCGCAAAGCCGCTATTCAGGCATTGCCTCCGGATGGTCGCACAATGGTTGAGCTGGCGCATGCAAATGTGTTTTTTGATCGAGATATGCACACCCGTCTGGCCGCATTAAATCAGCTTTATGAGCTCCCTACAAACCAGGATTTGGGAGAGATCATCGTAGATCTCAGTGATGATCCAGAAGTGAAGGAAGACCTTTGGCTCTCACGAGCGACATACCTCGCAGCAATCAAGCACCAAGATGTTTTTATAGCCGCTTTAGTCCGGGATGATCCTACACTACTCGATCGCTCAGTGCATGATGAAAACCAGGAGAAAATTGATTTTTCTGATCCAGCGCTAGATGTGTCAGCCTGGTATGATACAGAGGCCCCGGCTTGGTGGGGCAATGACGATCTCGAGGCATTTACTGGTTTTGATGGCATTGCTTGGTATCGTCGATCTATTCAGCTTTCCTCAGCCCAGGCATCTCAGCAATCTCAATTACACCTAGCAAAGGTGGCCGACAGCGATGTAACCTACCTCAACGGGAAGCGGATCGGTGCGGCCAAGGGGTGGGATAAGGAGCGGATCTATCGCATACCGAGAGGACTGCTCAAAGAGGGAAAGAATGTGATTGCGGTGCAGGTGAGCGATACCGGTGGCGGAGGAGGAATCTGGGGTGACCCAGAAGAGCTGTATCTGCAAAATGGCGATAAACAAGTTGCGCTGGCCGGACCGTGGAAAATAACGATCGAAAAAGTCGTCACTTCCGCCGTATCTCCCTTTCAAACAGGTGAGACGGTGCAAAGCCTATTTCTCAAAAACTACGGCCCCCAGGCTCGTAAGCAAGCAGCAGCCATGGAAAAAGAGAGGGCGCTGGTCGACCATTCGTTTACCATACGCACGGTGCGTGATCAAATGCAATATGATCTCACCCGCATCGAAGCCACGGCAGGATCAACGATCGAAATTGTTTTTATCAATGACGATGCCATGCAGCACAACATGCTCGTACTGGCTCCAGGCACATTGCATGAAGTGGGAGAAGCTGCTGAGGCATTTGCAAAGACTCCCAATGCCGCCGAGCATGGCTATCGGCCAGTGATGCCAGAGATACTCGCGGGCACTCCGCTGGTCAATCCGGGAGAGTCACACACGTTTCGATTTAAAGCGGGTGATCGTCCCGGAGAGTATCCCTTTGTCTGCACTTTTCCGGGACACTACCTGACGATGAATGGGGTGCTGGTTTTGCGGGGGGAGGTGGAGTAATCGGTTACTTTTCTTATTTTAAGAAATGTCACGTCTTCTTGTGATCGGTTTCCTGACGCTGCTTGTCAGTGAGGCCCTTCACGCACAACGATACTCGAACCGAGATCATAAAAATGTCTTTGGTTTTACGCTAATTGCAGGAGTTAACAATTCGCAATTGGATGGAGATTATTTTACCGGATTTAATAAGGTGGGGTTTTACGGTGGCTTGCGAGGTGGAGCTACATTGAGCGCTCGGACTGCATTAAATGTGGAGCTACTATATTCTGTCAAAGGAAGTAGAATAGAGCATAGCGGAGCCTTTAATGAATTTGCTCCTCGTGATCGACTTATTGCCCTGTCTTATGCAGAGGTGCCGATCTTATTTAAATATGCCTTGACGCCAACTGTTGAGACGGGAGCTTTTGTTGAAGTAGGAGCCTCTATTGGGCGTTTGATCGGCACAACTATAGAGGAAGATAGTGCCGACGAAATCGTTGGGACAGTCTACGGAGAGATCAAGAATCAATTTAACTCTAATGAAATCTCGATGATTGGAGGGCTTGGTTACGACTTGGGTGGATCCTGGGGGTTGACCTTAAGGTATTCTTTTGGATTAAGTCGTATTTATTTTAATCCTGACTTTGTAAGGCCCGATCCCCTTTCAACCCGTACGAAGGAAGTTGAGTTTTTACGCAACTACCACTTATCACTGTTCATCAGCTATAAGATATTGTAGGATAAAAGGCCCATGTTATTGCGGGCAAAAATTAAATAGTTGCGATCCACAATTTGCATAGAAATGATATCCTTAATTTCCCCCTCAATGGAGAGTTCTGAATCCAAAGCAGATACAACTTTGAAGGATCGATCTTTTTGAGATAAAAGTATCTGACCATAAGAGCTGTCATACATCCCGATTTCGGGTTTTACTCGATGGTAATTACCTCCAAGGATAACATCAGGAAGCCCATCTTGATTGAAGTCATGTGTCGCAAATGCATAGACCGGTGCGATTTGAGCTTCTATGGGAAGTTCTGAAACCTGGAAATCCCCATCACCGAGATTCCAAGCGACAGATGTAGCAGTAGACTCTATGCTCAGCTGTGCAGAAGTACGTATCTGCTTCTCCTCAAAAATTGTCTTGATCGTGGCATCCTTGTAATCCGCATAGTATAAGTACTTCTTCTTCAAACCAGGAAGTTGCATAATTAGATCGTGTCGCAAAGCGATCGGATAGGATTCTTCGCCATTGTATCGTGAGATGATTTGTTCGGCCGTCTTATTTTGATCAAAATCATTGGTATAGATGGTTATCGGTTTTGATTCGCTGGCCTTCAATCTGGTATTGTAGCCAAGATTACCCAGCAATAAATCAGGGAGCCCATCCTTATCCAGGT
>CAJQNM010000800.1 GCA_905479665.1 uncultured Saprospiraceae bacterium | reverse complement strand
ACCACTTTACTATTCGGATCTTCTGGATCTTCATATTGCTTCACATACACTTTTAGATCGAGTTGAATTTCATAATTAAATTCTTCGGGTTCCGCTTCTGGAGCCTTCGGATGATATCTACGTTTTTCAAATAAATAAATATCATCAAAGCCTTTTCCTCCATCGCGGCTAGAGGTAAAGTATCCCGACTGCAGAACACTATCTGTTTTCACGTGATATTTATTTATCACCAGACCAAAGTCATCTGCACCTGAATTAATCGGGGCCATCATATTTTGTGTAGGAGACCAAGATCCATCAGCGAGTAGCCATGTCTTGAAAATATCCAATCCCCCCATACCCCCTTTATCAGAAGAAAAATAGAGGGTATCCTCATGCACATAGGGAAAAACTTCATTGTACTCGGTATTGATCCGACTACCCAGCGATTGCGGTTCTGACCAGATTCCGTCTTCATTCAGTGTCACCATGTAGATATCATATTTGCGCAGACTTTCTTCGATGTTTGCAGAGAATATGATCACGTTAGAATCGGGCGTAAAGGCCGGGTGTCGATAATTTATCCCATCCTGAACGAATGGGAGTACTTGTGGCTCACTCCAACCAGCACCCTCTTTTTCACTTTCCATCAATTTGCAGTGACTATCATAGTCATCGCGACTGAAGCAGCGACAAAGTATCATTCGGTTGCCATCGGGTGAGAGCACTGCTGTACCTTCATTGTCTTCCGAATTGATTGAGTTTTCCAGCGGAGTCACATTGGCTGAAGAAAGATCAGCACGATAGATGTCGCTAAATTTATTTCCTGTCCAGGCATAGAGGGACTCTCCTGCGCTCGGATCACGGTCGCTGGTAAACAGCAGCGACTGCCGACCTGTAGCAACTGGGGCATAGTCCGAAAATTCTGAATTTATGTTGAGTGGAGAGACCTGAAAAGGACTGTATTCGACTGCCTTTTCCCAGTTTATGGCTTGGATACAGTAAGAAACCTCTTTGCGAAAACGGACCCTATCTTGGATTTCGTCACTGGCGAGGTAGTAGGCATTTGCTGCATCTTCGTAGAGCTCGTTCTTTTTGAGGCAATGTGCATATTGAATTAGGGCATTTGTTCCGTAGCCCAAATCATAGGCAGTCTTGTACCACTTCGTGGCTCCTGCTAGATCATTATATCGGATGTGGCTTTCACCTAACAGATAGGCTATATTACCCCGTTCAATATTGCCACGTGTCCCGTTGTATTCTTCCAACAGCATCTCCGATGCCTGGTAGTAACGCTTTCGCTCAAAGGCGGTCTTTCCATCCTTGATTTTCTCGGTATATGTGCATGAGGCCAGGAGTGATACTCCCAGGAAGGCCATCATTAAATATCGAAGGACAGTCATGCCAGTAAGATAACGAATGCCAACGAGCAAAAGGTATAAGAGGGCTTAAAGCCCTCTTATACCTAGCTTAAAGCCCTCTTATACCTTTTTACTACTTCACCGCGCGAGAGAAGTGCTTTTTCTTCTTGACGTCCTTGGCCACCATATCACCCGTGAGATCGTACACGATGGGTGTTGCGACAAAGACAGAGCTATAGGTACCCACTACAACACCAATGACAATTGCAAAAGCAAATCCTTTGATGGCAGCACCTCCGAAAATAAAGAGGATGAATACCACGAAAAAGGTGGTGAGCGATGTGATCACCGTCCGGCTGATGGTACTGTTTACCGCCATGTTGATGACTTCCTTCTTACTCTTTCGCGTATACGTGCCTAAAAATTCACGTATCCTATCAAAAACCACCACGGTATCGTTTATCGAGTATCCAATTACTGTCAGGATCGCCGCAATAAAGGGTTGATCAATTTCCATCGACCATCCAATCCAGCCATGTGTTATCGAGAAAATACTCAATACGATGAGTACATCATGAAACAAGGCTGCAACCGCTCCCATACTGTATTGCCACTTCGAAAATCGAATAAAGATGTAGAGGAAAACCAGCATCAAAGAAAAGATCGTCGCATACACTGAGCTTTCGCGAATGTCATCAGCGATTGTTGGTCCGACTTTGGTCGAACTGATCACATGAGTCCCTACCCCATCCGAGTCCTTAAACTGATCGACATCCAGACCACCACCTGCGATTGCATTGACTCCGTCAAACATCGCCTGCATCACATTTCCAGCCGCCTCATCGCTACCGTCATCAATCAGATAGTCAGTCACAATGTTAAATGTGTTGTCAGTGCTTACAGATTTTACGGTTGGCGTCGATTCAAATATATCAGTCAGGCCGGTACGCAACATGTCTGCATCAATATCTACGCCTTCAGCAAACTCGATGTTGTACGAATAGCCTCCTTTAAAATCAACTCCGTAATCGAAACCTCGCACAACAAAGGATACGAAGCCCGCGGCAATAATGCTGAGTGAGATTGCATAGGCAATCTTGCGCTTGCTAAGCCAATCGATTGTCAAGTTAGTAAAGAGGCTCTTGGACCAACCAGTCCAAAAGGTCAAGTTGTTGCCACGTTTCGTCCACCAGTCGATAATTAGTCTGGTAAACAGAACGGCAGTAAAGAGTGAGAAGATCACACCAATGATCAAAACCACTGCAAAACCCTTTATCGGACCAATGCCAAAATAAGACAAGACAAAGGCCACCAGTATCGTCGTCACGTTGGCATCGATGATCGCACTATAACTGTGTTTAAAACCATCAGCAATAGCTAGCATCAGCGATTTTCCAGCTCGCAATTCCTCTCGCACCCGCTCATAGATGATTACGTTGGCATCAACCGCCATACCAATCGTGAGCAGGATACCAGCGATACCCGGCACAGTCAGCACCGTACCATACGATGCGAGAGCACCAAAAATGAAGAACAGGTTTGCGAGCAGAGCAATAATTGAGATGATGCCCGCTCCTCCATAATACGTGATCATAAACAGCAGTACCAAACCCACACCGACGATCATCGATGTCAGTGAGCGCCGGATATTGTCTTCACCAAGCGAGGGCCCCACCGTCGCTTCTTGAAGAATCTTCGTCGAAGCTGGCAGTTTACCGATCTGCAAAATATTGGCCAGATCCTGGCCTTCTTGCACGCTAAAATCACCACTGATTCGCGAGGATCCATTAAGGATCGCTTCATTTACCGATGGTGCGGATACAACTTCATTGTCCAGGGTGATGGCAATCTCGCGGTTGTTGTCTTGAGCAGCCTTTGAGGTCATATCTGCCCATACCTTCGCCCCCACATTGTCCATGGTGATGTTTACCGCGATTTCATTATTAACCGGGTCGGGCTGCGAGGTCGCTTTCGTAATATGATCACCTTCTAGAGGCGCCTTATTCGTGCCGCGGTTATTCTTCAGTGCGTACAGATAGTACTGTTTCGTAAACTCTCGCGTTTCTGGATCTCGAGCAGGCTTCTGTCCCCAACGAAACATCACATCTTGCGGGAACAATGCACGAATATCATTACGGGCGAGCAATGCATCAACTTGATCACGCTTATTTTTATCGGCCGCCCCAACTACATTGATGGGAAAAGATATATTACCTGTAGCCGTCTGGACATTAAGATCCATTGCCGTAAGCAACGGTCCTCGATCGGCAAAGGGATCATTGATCACCGGGCTTTCCACGACCTCAAAGGTTGATTCTCCGGTTGTGTTACCGAGACTGTCCAATACCTCAGTATATACAGTATCAAACTGGATCTCGACTTCAGGTTCAACATCGCTGCTGTCTCCAGCTATTTGTCTCTTGAGTCGGGAATCCGCTTCGACAAATGCCTGAAGAAGTCCTGGATCAGAAACCCGATAGACATTCCAAAACTCAAGCTTGGCTGCACTCTGAAGGAAGCTTCGCGCTCGTTCTGGGTTGTCGATCCCTGGCAGCTCCACGATAATGAGATCTCGACCAGCGTCGAGACTTACATTCGGCTGCATGACCCCCAGTTTATCGATTCGATCTTTCAATCGCTGGAAAGTAAGCTTCACCGTTTCGTCAGCCTGCTGTCGTATGATACTGATGACATCGCGATCAGGCGTGTCAAAATTGATGTCTTCACGCAGGCCAGCATTTCGCGAAAAAATCGCTGATAGCCTTTTGTCGGAATCTAGATCATCGTAGGCATCAGCAAAAAGTGTGACATAGTCAGATTGAGTAGATGCCAGCAACGTATCTGCCCGATTTAAGGCACGGAGGAAAGTCGGATCCTTACTATCATTTGAAAGTGATCGAATAAAATCTCTAAGATCTACTTGTAAGACCACACTCATTCCTCCCTTCAGATCAAGACCAAATGCCAATTGTTGATTTTTCAACTCTTCGTACGTGTACGATTTGAGGAGAGGTACTTTAAATACCTCTTCACTTGACATAGAATCCAGATAGGCAGTGCGCGCCGCTTTGTAAGCGACACGGGATGCTGCCTCATCATCAAACTGAGCAGCGGCTTGATCGCCGACAATTGCTGCTCTCTTTTCGACTTTGCGGGTAGGCAGAATGAGCAAATACTGGATCAAGACAACAACTGTCATCACGATCAGAAAGAACTTTACTACTCCTTTACCTTGCATCGTAAAATATGGTTAGAAAATGATATATATAATCGCTTCTAAAAAAGCGTCGCAAAGATAAAATTTTTTACCTCTTGGTCTCTTGAATATCTGACCACATCTGCAACAATATCGACAAGACCGAACTATTTACCTTTTTGTGTAGTTGAAAACGGTGTCTTGAGGGCAAATGCGATCAATTAAAAGGTGTAAAACTAACGTTGCAAATGGTTACTTTCGCAGTCTCTTTAGCTATTAGGTATCAATTTTTTCAAAATAAAACTTTTCATTTCATGGGATTATTTTCATTTCTAAAGAAAGCAGGTTCAAACATTTTTAAGTCTAAAGAAACGCGTGCAGCCGAGGAGGCGGCAGAAGCCGCTGCTGAAAAAACTCAGCGCTTGGTTGCCCTGCGTGGCGTTATTGATGGCTTAGGTCTTCCGATTTCGGAGCTCGATCTCGAGATCGAGGATGATCAGGTGACTGTCTATGGACAGACCGATTCGCAAGCAGACAAAGAGAAGATCATTCTTGCACTAGGTAACGTCGCAGGCATTGCTACGGTAGATGACCGTATTTCGGTGGTGACTCCAGCACCTCAAGCCCAGTTTTACGAAGTGCAGAGCGGTGATTCACTTTCTAAAATTGCTAAGAAATACTACGATGACGCAATGAAGTATCCAGTAATTTTCGAAGCAAACAAGCCAATGCTTTCACATCCTGATAAAATCTATCCAGGTCAAGTATTGAGAATTCCTGCGCTGGAGAACTAAGAGGCGCACTTTCCAGAAGGAAAATGACAATAGCTGCATGATATTCTCGTGCAGCTATTTTTTTGCTTTTTATTCTGCGGATCCTTTGATGGTGCAAATCAGAATGATGACCTTAGGAGGCTGTTGAAATACTTACTCTGATTCGTTTGCGGCTTCTTTTGCCCGCATACTTCACCAAAAATACTCGATATAGCTC
>CAJQNM010000799.1 GCA_905479665.1 uncultured Saprospiraceae bacterium | reverse complement strand
GACCTATGAGCAGGGCAGCTAGTGCATAGAGAGCGACAATACTCCAATCAATCCAATGCATGCTCACTGGATTTATGGCCTTGATAATAAGCTGATAACTCGATAACTTGTTTTGTGCGACGGGCTTCCTCGGCGGCGAATGCCATGAGATGACTGTGCATGGATGTGCTCAGTGAGGTCAAGGGAGGTGTTTGGCTACCTAGTAGTTTGGGAAGAGCTTTGATGAAACCTACATCACCGCCGTTATGGTAGCCACCATATTTAGGATGAGGGTTCTGATCCTTTACATTGATTTTACGCACTTTGCCGCCAGCATGCTCACTTACCACGATATCACAATCCATATGCTGGCTACAGAAATCGCCTGCTCGCAGTCGGGCTTTGGTACCAGTTATCTCATAGTTTCTCCCCTCATCGAAAGCATTCATGGTGAAGGTAGCTGTTATCTCACCTTCAAATTCTAGACTGACCACCTGGTGGTCAACAGCGCTATTGTTGCAAGCAAAGACACTCCTGCCCCAAGGACTGTCATCTAGCCATGTCAAAATCTCCTCTTCAGACACACCAGAATAATCAAAAACCTGGGCAAGCCAGGAACGTACGTTTGGTTCGATATACCTCCTGGCAGCGAACATGGGATACTCCGCTTCTAAGGATGCATTTTCTTTCTTGAAAAAGGATAAGCTGCCGAAACTAGAAATACGCTTGCATCGACTTCCGATTAGCCAATGTAAGATATCCATGTCATGAGAACATTTAGCCACAATAGTCGGTGTCGAGTCTTCCATGACAGACCAATGACCTCGTACATAACTGTGAGCAAAATGCCAAGGTCCTATGCCTTCACTTGCATTGACCGATATAAGTGTTCCCAATTGGCCGCTTTGTACGATGTCAAACAGCTTGCGATAAAACGAAGTGTAGCGCAATACATGACAAACAACCACCCTCCTTTCTAGACGAGTTGCTACTTCCTCTAATTTGATAATGTCTTCAATACTGCTGCACATAGGTTTCTCCAGAACCAAGTCATATCCTTTATGTAATGCTTTGATGCATGGTTCGTAATGGTATCTGTCTTGAGTAGTCACAAAAAGGACATCCGCCAATTTGGGAGCATCTAGCAAATCATCGGCACTAGAAAAAGACTTAAATGACTTTCCTCCGGCCATGGATTTAATCCTGCTAACTCTGCTTGGAATGGGGTCGGCAGCAGCGACGATCTCAAAACGATCAGCTTGCTCAGCGACTAAATCCATGTAAACACGTCCCCGATTGCCGCAGCCGATAACAGCAACCCTTTCTCGCGTCTGTCTCATTTTTCCCTCTTTAGAACCAACAGGAAGGTCTGAACTCAGGGCGTATGCATGGTTTCGATATTCGTCGTTTTAGTCCAATTAATTTGTAATTACTGAGATATGGCCTGATAGAGACTTCTATCCCGACCACATAGAGCTATCGAAGGGAGGCCTCACATACAGGTGGATGTAACAAAAGAGTCTGACCCGACTATATACGCTCTATTTGTTTTTTGAAACGAAATACATTTCGATTTCTCCCTTGCCTTTTGCTTCAATCTTCCCACGATGCTCAAAAGCAAAATCAGGATCTTCTTTTAGTAGTTCAAAAGTGGCCTGACTAATGTTCACTTTTCCGGCTTCTCCATTGCTTTCTATTCTTGAAGCTGTGTTTACGGTATCTCCCCAGACATCGTACTGAAACTTCTTTACACCCACGATCCCAGCCACAACGGGCCCAGTGTGAACCCCTACACGCATTTCAAATGCAGGTTGGTTCTTTGCATCCAGTTCTATTTTTCGATTGTTGATAAATTCTTGCACTTCAATGGCTGCTAAGACCGTATTTTTTACGGAATCTGCGGTGGGTAGGGGAAGACCGCCTGCGGCCATATACGCATCACCGATGGTTTTGATCTTCTCGACCTTGTACTTATCCATTGTGGCATCAAAAGCTTCGAAACAAGTGTTAATCTCGCTGACCAGTTGCTGGGCACTGAGGTTCTCTGAAGCTGCGGTAAACCCCTTAAAGTCTGTAAATAGAATAGAGACCAGATCGAAATCCCGCGCATCTGCTCTGCCTTTTTCCTTTAATTCCCTGGCAATATCTGCTGGGAGGATATTTAGCAAAAGGTTATCAGAGCGTTCCTTTTCTTTTTCTATGATCACGTTTGATCTTCTTACGGACCGCCATCGGTGGTATAATCCAGCTGCAACCAACAGAACAAATAGCGCTACGACGATGGCAATATTTCTGGTCTGATTCTTCTTCTGCAATTCTCTTTGGTGTCCCAATTCAGTCAAATGCTCCCTCTCCGCAGTGGCTATACTATCTTGCAATGCTTGTTTTTCGATCTCCATCTGCTGGAGTCTATTGTTCGTTTCTTGGGAATTCAAACTGTCATCGAGCACTCGTAATTTTTCGAGATACTGCATGGTGAAATTGGCGTTGTTTAAGGATCGATGGGCCAAGTACAAACATTCACAGGCGTTTTTCTGATGCGCTAGCATGCCGAGTTCACTCGCCAATTCCTCACTGCGTTGGCAGAAACTCAGTGCTCTTTGGTAGTCACCTTGTTCGCTGTAGATACTCCCTATCTTATGCAAGCTCACGACACTAAATTCAGAATCGTCTCCGTCATTGATCTCTAATCCTTGATTAAAATAGTCTAGTGCTAGTGCGTAT
>CAJQNM010000798.1 GCA_905479665.1 uncultured Saprospiraceae bacterium | reverse complement strand
AATTGGGTGATGCCTGAGTATCAGCCAGTTGAGAAAAATGGAAAGATCGCCAAAAGAGCCATTTTTGATTTGGTGAGTTTCCGGAGGAGACTCACTAGTGGCCCAATCAGCAACAAAGAAAGTGCAACCCGGTCTTAAGTGGTTTAAGCGGCAGGCATGGAAGCCCTTCCCCTTTCAGCTCGAGGCCTGGGATGGATATCTCAGTGGCCACTCTGGTCTGGTCAATGCGCCCACAGGTGCTGGAAAAACGTACTCCCTTTTGGTGCCCGTGCTGCTGCAGGGCCTGCAAGAAAAAGATCGTACAGGGCTGAGGCTCTTGTGGGTGACTCCGATCCGTGCGCTGGCTAAAGAAATTCGCGATGCTTCTCTACGGGCGATAGACGGTCTCGGATTGGACTGGAGGGTCGGCATACGCTCGGGCGACACATCGACCGAAGAGCGCAAGGCACAGCTGCTCAATCCTCCGGAGATTTTGATCACCACTCCGGAAAGTATCCATCTTCTCTTGGCCACTCGCAATCACGCAAAGCTATTCCACACTTTACGGGCCGTCATCGCTGACGAATGGCACGAACTGATGGGCTCAAAACGCGGAGTGCTCCTCGAGCTCGCTCTGAGTCGCTTTAAGGTCTTGGTGCCTGACCTACGCATTTGGGGCATCTCGGCCACCATTGGCAACATGGAGGAATCTATGGAGGTGCTTTTCGGCAACTGGGCTCGCGAAAAAAGTCGTGAACTAAAGATTGTCCGTTCTGAGATCGAGAAGGTGATTGATATTGAAACGATTTTTCCTGACGAAATCGAAACCTATCCGTGGTCGGGTCATCTGGGCATCCGTCTGATCGAGAAGGTGGTACCGATTTTAGCCCAGAGTCGCTCAACGCTGATTTTTACCAATACCCGTGGCCAGTGTGAGATCTGGTATCAGCGCCTCCTGGATCTCGCTCCAGATCTAAGTGGCATTCTCGCGATGCACCACGGTTCCATCAGTCGGGAAATCCGTGACTGGGTGGAAAATGCGCTGCATGATGAGACCATAAAAGCGGTGGTATGCACTTCAAGTCTCGATCTGGGGGTTGACTTTCGGCCCGTCGAGACCATCATTCAAATTGGCAGCCCTAAGGGGATCGCACGCTTTGTACAGCGCGCTGGGCGTAGCGGACATCAACCAGGAGCCACGAGCAAGATTTTTTTCCTTCCCACCAATGCGCTCGAGATCATGGAAGGTGCAGCCCTAAAAGAAGCGATACGTCGCAAGGTGGTTGAAGATCGCATTCCCTACATGCGCAGCTACGATGTATTGATGCAGTATCTGGTCACACTTGCGGTGTCTGATGGATTTAATCCTACCGAGATCAGAACAGAAATTCAGACCTGTTTTAGCTATCATGACATGAGTGATCAGGAGTGGCAAAAAGTCCTTGAGTTTACGGTTTCTGGTGGCACTCTGGAGGCCTACGACGAGTTTAAGAAATTGGGCAAGGACCGCTCTGGAAAATACCGTGTGATCAATAAGCACATCGCTACTCGTCACCGGCTGAGTATTGGCACGATTGTGAGCAGTCACGCTATGCGGGTGAAATATCTCAATGGAAGAAACCTCGGCAATATCGAAGAGACTTTTATCACCAAACTTAATCCGGGAGATAATTTTTGGTTTGCCGGCAAAAGTCTAAAATTTGTCCGCATCAATGGCAATGATGCTTTGGTCAAGAAAAGCAATTCCAAGACCGGTAAGACGCCTTCGTGGGGAGGTGGCAGAATGTCACTCTCTTCTGAGTTATCGGCCATGATCCGTCTCAAGCTCGACGAGTATGTGGAAGGAACAGTGGATGATCCAGAAATGCGCGAGTTAGACCCACTCTTCGCCGTGCAGGCCGAACACTCGATCATTCCGACAACTGATCAATTTTTGATCGAATATTACCATGATCGAGAAGGCTATCACCTCACCATGTTTCCCTTTGAGGGCCGCTTTGTACATGAGGGTATGGCCGCACTCTTTGGCTATCGCATGTCGCAATTGCGGCCGCTTACTTTTTCGATTGCTATGAATGATTACGGCTTTGAATTGTTGTGCGACCAGCCCATACCCATCGAAGATGCCCTGGAGTCAGATTTATTTTCGACGACACGACTCCAACAGGATATCCTGGCAAGTGTCAATACCGCAGAGATGGCTCGCAAACGTTTTCGCGATATAGCGGCTATTGGAGGTTTGGTTTTTAGAGGATTTCCTGGAAAATATAAGAAAGAGCGGCACCTGCAGTCATCCAGTGGGCTGCTATTTAATGTATTTCGAGATTATGATCCAGGCAATTTATTATTTCTGCAGGCATATGATGAAGCGATCATTTTTCAACTGGAAGAGACGAGACTGCGTCGGGCCCTGCAGCGCATTCGCAAGCAAGAAATAAAATTAATGTATCCGAAAAAATGCACCCCCTTTTCTTTTCCATTGATTGTGGATAGACTGCGAGAGCGAATGACAAATGAAAAATTGAGTCAGCGCATTGAGCGGATGCAATTGCAGCTAAAGAAGGATTAGTTTTAATTAATTGTTACACCCTTACAGGGCTATCTGGAACGGATCCTTCACGATGGAATAAATCCCATCGCTCAGGTGTATCGTCCCTTCAGGACATGCTTGAAATCAATTAACACTCCGGTTAACTTCGGCTGAAAATTAATTTTCCCACTACTTAATTAATTCGACCACCCCCGTGAGCCTTCTACTCACTTGATCACTCATCAACACATCTACGACATAAATATAACTCCCGGGCATAACTGGCTCTCCGTGACTTCTTCCGTCCCAACTTACCTTTCCATCACTGTTGGGGTTGCTGTGGAAGAGCTCACCGCCCCAGCGATCCACTATGGCGACATAGGTGATTGCCACCAAGTCAGCGCCGCCTTTTATTTCAAATACATCGTTGAGTCCGTCGCCATTGGGGCTAAAGGCATTGGGTATATATAAATCATAAAAACTCAATTCTAAATTTACCGTACTGTCACAACCATCGTGAGAAGTAAGAAACACCTGCTCACTTGTAGGTGAGGTAAACTGTTGCGAGCCAACCATCAATGTCTCGCCATCAAATATTTGGACAGGAAGATCTATAATGGGTGCGGGTGCATCTTGCAGATCTAACTTAATGATGCTATCGCATCCCTGCGCAGTTTTTAGCGTGTCAAAATAGATTCCTTCTACAAATAATTCCTGCTGATTGAATAAATGAGAACTCTGCGGACAGAGTGGCACCTGAATCGTTTCCCGAAAAATGGCGCGGGAAAAAAAATAAGACTTCGTCACCTTGCAAATATTCCTGCCTTTTATTTGAACCTGGTATTTTCCATCCTCTACAAACTGAGATAATTTGGGAGCCGTCTCCTCCAGCAAAGCAACCCCATCGCGATACCATTGAAAATCCAAACTATCACGGGCGGGAAGGCTAAGACTAAATTCGTCTGAGCATGGATCGTTTTCTCCACTGATCACAAATTCAAATTCTCGGATGTCGGCCAGAATTAAATTATCCAGAAAATAATAGGGATTGGGCCCAGAGGTTCTTTCTCTGCAATCCGGCCCGATGGCGATTGAATACATATCTTGCTGGGGTGTGACTTCAAATACTTTCTTTTGCCAATTGTTGGCACCTGAGGCATATTCTGTCTCTAGTTGTACCCATCCTGGTCCGTTCAATGGACAACCATGAAATTCATCATTGTCACCAAATGGCAAGTTCTTGCAATCCGTACTTCCAAAAAGTGCCACGGTGAGCGCAGGCGAATTTCTGGCGTGCGTAAAGCCGATGTAAAATTCCAGACGGTAGGTAGTACCTGCCCGAAGCGGCTCGGTGAGACATGCTCCCGTGTACTCTTTCCAGTTGGGATTATTCTGCTCCGGCTCATTTTCGCTAAAACGGCCATTACGAAATCCGATACACGCATCACCATCGGGAAATGGCAGCGGTGGTTCAAGCCCCTGCCAGCCCATCCAGCCACAGGTATGCAGATAGTCGGTGGTGGCCTCCGACGCCTGAATCCAAGTCTCCGCACATTCCAAATTTGATCTTGATTGAGGGCAGCACTCTGCGTCTTCAAAGGAAGGGTTGGGAATCAGTGATACCGGCTCAAGAACTGGGCAGTCACAATCTGGATCATTAAGATCGATCAAACCATCGCTATCGTCATCGATGGCATTGTCACAGATTTCAACCATGACATCGATAGCCGGACGATCCATCATCGATCCGAAAAGAATGAACGCCAATGTAAGCAACAAGGCAATCCGCATGCAAGAAAGATAGGGAATGGATATTTAATCTCGACGAGGCATCTACGCCGCTGTCACATTGACCAGTTCATGGTCAGAGATGACAATCACTTGATCGCCAACTTTTGGATGCACCAGGGAGGTGCCTGTAAAAGTGCCAAATGCGGGAAGTCGACCATTGCCTTCGGCAAAATAAAAACACGGCAAGCGCAGACTGTGACCAGGAGCTCCTCGCAGGCGTACACCGGGATGCACATGGCCAGAAAGATTGTAGGCGCCGGGAGTTGCTTCTTGGTAGTGCGTGAAGGAAAAAGGCTCGAGAAGGAGTGCCTCTCGAAAGATCTGCATGTCATTCTTGAGGTAGAGTGCGGGATCCAGGATGTCGTGGTTGCCCAGGACAAGATCAACTCGCACGGAAGAAAACGTATTTCTAAATTCTGAAAAGTGCTGCCAATCTTTATTCAAAGAACTATGAAAGAGGTCACCGAGCAAGATGATGCGTTCCACCTCAAACTCGAGCAAAAGCGTGGATAGTCGTTCGTAGTTGTCCATGGCCGCATGCTGCGGGACGTACACTCCCGCCTGCCGAAAATGATCAATTTTGCCCAAGTGCAGATCTGCCACCAACAGCGCCTTTTCGCGTGGCCAGTAGAGGGCGCGATAAGGGTGCAGAACCAATTCTTCACCAGCGACCTCGATAGTCATTGTGTTGGTATTACTAAGTGACACATGATGATGGCCAAAGATATGCCTTTTGCCAAGAGATGAAATCTGAGCATCACCCATACATTCTAGGTAGAATGGCTATTTTTGCAAACTTATGGCTGAGGACTCACAGAAAACAAAAGGAGATGGCGTATTTGATCGCGAACTCCTGCCCAACGTTGATGCGCTCACCACTTTTGCCTACCATCTTACCTACAACGAAGAAGACGCCAAAGATCTGGTTCAGGAAACCTTTATGAAGGCTTACCGAGCAATAAGTTCGTACGACGAGGGAACGAATGCAAAAGCTTGGTTGTTCAAGATCCTGAAGAATGCATACATAAACCAGTACCGGAAGAAAAGCAGACGTCCGGCCCAGGTTGATTTTGAGGAGTTCATCGGTTATCAAGATTCAGAAGATACCAGCCTGGCTGAGTATAAGGATCTTAGGGAAGAGATTTTTGAAAATCTCTTAGGCGACGAGGTTACCACAGCTATAAATGCCCTTCCGATCGACTTCAGGACAGTTATTTTATTGTGTGATGTCGAAGACTTTACTTACGAAGAGATTGCTAAGATTATCGATATTCCAATCGGTACAGTTCGCTCACGTCTCCATCGAGCACGTAACATGCTCAAAGAGAAGCTGAAGAACTATGCCGAATCACTGGGATTTGAAGACAAGCGAAGTAAGCAAAGTGAAGACGACAGCGAATAAGCGGAAAAAGATTACTTTCAAATAATTAAACCACTTTTGACATGCGGGGTCCAAACGATTACCAAGAATTGAGACAAAATGTTGATTTAATTTTGGACAAGGCCCTGACCCGGGAAGCACAAAATGAAGTCATGAAGAAAGTAGAAGGAGATCCAGAATTTGAAAAAGCGATGAAAACCGAACGCACATTTCGAGAATTTGTGCGCAAGAATGTAACCCGTCCGAAGGTTACGCCGGAATTTATCCAATCCATAAAAGACCAGGTACGCATCCATTAGCTGACCCGGGCTCAGAAGTTTTACCCTTCCACAAAGTCTGTCTCACCTAGACAGTCTTTCGCGTCTTATTCCCTGACTCTTATTGTCGATACCTATGCTGGATAAACTCATCCAAATCGAAGCGCATTTCAAACAGCTGGAAGAACAGCTCGCGGATCCCGAGATAATCACCGACCAAAAGCGTTACGCCAAAACCAATAAAGAGTACCAAGGCCTTCGCAATATCGTCGATACCTTTTATACCTATCGAGATGTGCTCTCCAATCTGGAAACATCGCGAGAAATGCTCGCAGATCCGGAGATGAAGGAGATGGCCCAAGAGGAGATCCAAATCCTTGAGGCCACTCAAGCTGAAATGGAAGAGCAAATCAAAGTAATGCTCATACCCAAGGATCCCGAAGATGAGCGCGATGTGATCTTCGAAATTCGCGCTGGTACTGGGGGCGACGAAGCAAGCATTTTTGTGGGTGATCTCTATCGGATGTACGGAAAGTACTTTGACTCTCAAGGATGGAAAACAGAGGTACTCAATGCCAATGAAGGAAGCTCCGGCGGGTTCAGCAAACTCCAGCTGGAAGTGTCGGGTGTCGATGTTTTCGGAAAACTAAAATTTGAGTCCGGTGCACATCGTGTGCAACGAGTACCTCAAACAGAATCTCAAGGACGAGTCCATACGTCTGCCGCCACAGTGGTCGTCATGCCCAAGCTCGAGATGGAAGATGTAGACATAAAGAAGTCAGACCTCAAGGTCGATACGTTCCGCAGTAGTGGCGCCGGTGGTCAGCATGTGAATAAAACAGAGTCTGGTGTCCGGTTTACCCATTTGCCTACGGGTGCGGTAGCGGAGAGCACCGACGGTCGGTCACAGATTAAGAATCGGGAAATCGCTATACAGAGGCTCTATCAAAAAATATACGAAAGCCAGAAAGCAGCTTACGAAAGTGATGTTGCCTCCAAGCGTCGTAGCTTGGTGGGAAGTGGTGATCGCTCGGATAAAATTCGCACCTACAACTACCCACAAAATAGAGTGACCGATCATCGCATTAATCTTACCCTCTACAGCCTCGACAAGATTATCGAAGGGGCCATTGATGAGATTCTCGAAGCGCTGCAAGTAGCGGAGAATGCAGAGAAGATGAAGGGGGATAGTTGATTGAGCGTTCAAGATTTCGGGAAATCGAGAAGACGAGAGGGCACGTAAATCGC
Source organism: uncultured Saprospiraceae bacterium (assembly GCA_905479665.1). Lineage (GTDB taxonomy): Bacteria > Bacteroidota > Bacteroidia > Chitinophagales > Saprospiraceae > CAJQNM01. The sequence continues at coordinate 1,730 of CAJQNM010000798.1, read as the reverse complement.
AGTTAAAGATGTCTTAAATGCAAAAATGGAGTTTAGAGATTGCCTAATTTAAATAGCATCTATGAAACTAAATTTCCTGCTATGAAACAGATATTGACTGTATTTTCTTTGCTAGTTCTCTTCTCGTCTTCTGCACTCTGCCAGACGATAGGCTATGTAAATTCTGCCGAAATTCTCAATGAAATGCCTGAGGTAAATGACATTATAGAAACGATCGATTCGTTGCAGATCGTTTCGCAAGAACACATTGAGATGATGGCAACCGAATTAACTCAGGAGTTCACTCGCTTGCAAACACTTAAAAGTAAGGGGGAAATATCTCCGAAGGAAGTGGAGGTAGAATCCAATAGGCTTACTATAAAGAGGCAAAGTATCTTGGATTTTGAACAGGAGTCACAGCAAAAATTACTCATTTTGCAAGACTCCCTTTTTTCTCCCGTGCGACAACAATTTGAGCATGTACTCAAGCTCGTAGCGCAAGAGAATAATCTTCATTTCATCATGGAAAATGCACCAGGATTATTTTGGTACAAGGACTCGACGATGGATGTTTCGAGCCAGATACGTGCAAAATTGGGTGTGCGGTAGTATGGCTGAGGTTTTCTCGTATCTTATTGAGATATGGCAACCACTACCAGCTCCAATCGCCTCCTTTCTGTCGATGCACTGCGAGGATTTGATATGCTCCTCATCGCGGGTGGTGGTACATTCATCACTTTACTCAAAGGGAAGACCGGATGGGCCTGGGTAGATACACTTGCCGACCAACTCACTCATCCGGCATGGCATGGCTTTACTTTTTACGATTTTATTTTTCCGTTGTTCCTATTTGTAGCAGGCATTTCTGTGGCTTTATCAACCAACCGAGAATTGGCTCGTGGCACCAGTCGAAAAATAATCGTGCGCAAAGCCTTCCGTCGCATGCTGTTGCTCATCATCATAGGTATTGCCTACAAGAATGCACCCATCCCATTTAGTGAGCCCTCACAAATTCGTTTTGGCAGCGTGCTTGGTCGTATTGGCATCGCCACGATGGTCACCACTTTACTATGTCTTCATTATACTTCTTTGAAAAGGCTTTGGTGGGCAGGCGGAATCCTACTAGGCTATTATGCACTTCTTTTCTTGGTGCCTGTACCGGGTTACGCAGCCGGTGATCTGTCGTTTGAGGGCAATCTGGTCGGTTGGTTTGACCGGACCTTCATGGCAGGTCGATTGCTGCAAGGCACCTACGATGAGCTTGGTCTCTTGACTCAACTACCAGCATTGTGCATTACCATTTTTGGAGCCTGGGCTGGTGATATTCTGCAAAACCAAAATGCCAAACCACCGCTCAATCAGTTGGTGATTATTGGGGCTGCTCTCCTTGCGCTAGGGCTCCTTTGGAGTCTTCATTTCCCGATTAACAAACATCTCTGGACCAGCTCCTTTGTGTTGCTCACATCAGGAATGGCATTTCTATTTCTCGCGTTGTTTTATGCCGTCATTGAGGTGGCTGGGTACCGCAAGTGGGCATTTTTCCTCAAGGTGATTGGGGTCAACTCATTGCTGATTTATTTGGTCTATCGATTCGTCAATTTCGGTTTTACGTCTGAGCGCATTTTCGGGGGTTTGATCGCCTTTTTTCCAGAATCATACCACGATTCTCTCGGCGCCCTGGGAGCGCTTGCATTGGTGTGGGGATTTCTTTACGTATGTTATCGCAATCGCTTCTTTCTGAAAATCTAGTT
>CAJQNM010000797.1 GCA_905479665.1 uncultured Saprospiraceae bacterium | reverse complement strand
ATATTGTCATAATTATGGTTTGTATCAGACATGTCATGTGTAGTCCTGCACATCGTGGCCCAAATTCGGTGACCTGCTGCACTGGCTTAGTTGGCTCTTCAGAGGGTATGGAAATATGTTTATTGCACCCTAAGTTTAGGGAGAACCTCCATGTTTTTCCAATTTATTTTGGACGGCTGTGAAAATACTTTATATGTAATAGACTAAGGACGGGCTTAATATGCTTGATCAAGATTCCTACTATTTGAAGATTCGTTGGTGGCTGTAAGGTCTCTGTAGTCAGCAAGCATTGGTTTTGGATGCCTCAAATTACCTTAATTTCTTGATCACTTCTCAAGGTGGCGAAAATAATGTGGAGATAAATCACTAATTCACATGAAAAACTTAACATATAAATAAAACATATATTATTTACATTAGAATTATACACATTTTAACATTTGTTAGATGTGTAATGGTGTAAGGACTAGGGTAGAATACTTGATTATTAATTGTATAGGTTAAATGATTTTGGCTAGTTGGTGGTGGTGTCCGGCAAGCTTACTTTTAGGAGTTGGAAAGACGCATACCCACTAGCGATCTGCATATAAGGATAAAGGTTGTGGTATGGTATTTGCGACACAGCATAAATAGATTCTTAATCAAAACTCAGCACCATTGGGTAGACTTATACGGCTAGCCCTCATATTGATCTTTTCTAGCGGTTTCGCGACTTTGACGAAAGCCCAAGATATTCATTATAGCATGTTCTATAATGGCCCTCAGATTCTGAATCCAGCCCTCACAGGAATATTTTATGGAGATAGCCGCATCATGGGGCACTATCGTCGCCAGTGGAAAAAAGTACCTGTCGACTACATGACCTTTTCTGGCACCTATGATATGAAGGTGTATCCTAAAAAGCAGGGCAATGACTTTTGGGGATTTGGTCTCAATTTTAATTACGATCGAGCTGGCTTTAGCAAACTGAGTTTGACCAATTTGCAGCTGGGAGCATCCTATTCGAAAGAGTTAAGCAGCAATGTGTTTTTGACAGGAGGAGCGCAGCTGGGTTTTTCTCAGCGGGCCTTCAAGACGGATGAGCTCACTTTTGATAATCAGTTCTTAAGTGGTGCTTTCGACCCGACTGCACCTAGCGGAGAGGATCTGACCAACACGTCTTTTTTCTTTGTTGATTTGGGTGTAGGCGGTAATCTCCGATTGCAAAATGAGGACCGCCGATCAAAACTGGATTTGGGGCTATCCCTCTATCATTTATTGGAGCCCAACCAATCATTCTTTGACGACAGTGGGGTCAATCTTCCTCGACGCCTGGCGGTGCATGCCCTCGGTGCGTTGAAAGTTGCTGATCCCCTGGATATATTATTGCGGGGAACAGCACAGTTTCAATCAAGCTACAAGGAGTTTGTACCTGGCATCGCTGCACGCATTTACTTGGATCAGAAAAAGGGCAAAGAACTGGCCTTTCAATTTGGCATAAATGCTCGATTTAACTCAATAACCGATGCGATTATTCCGACCATCGAAGTGCACTATCGCACATTAAGTGTGGGTGCCAGCTACGATGTAAATGTCTCTCAGTTTGAGATAGCGACGGATGGTGCAGGAGGCCCGGAAATTTGGGTTTCATATCGCATTGTCAAAGTAAAACCTTTAAATGACTTCAAAACCTGTCCCATATTCTAACCGACCGATTTTAATTTGAAACGCTACCTATTCATATCGCTATTTCTGCTCACCAGCTCTGCAATATTGCAGGGGCAGACGCGTCAAGCATACTTGCTTGCCGCCGAGTCTTCCTTTGAGGAACAGAACTACTATGCCGCGCTAGAGTACTATCAGGAAGTACTTGAATTTCGGGAGGATATTGCCGTCTTTTACAAAGCTGGTGAAGCTGCCCGTAATTTTAATTCATTTACGCTGGCGGAGGACTACTACAAGGAAGTTGTCGACTTGGAGCAAAATGCCGAATATCCTCTAGCCATGTTCCATCTTGCCACGGTGCAGAAGCAACTCGGTAAGTATGATATTGCCAAGGAAAACTTTATGATTTTTCAGGCGGAAAGTCAATTGGACAACCCTTATTATCAAGAGGCAGCTACCCGGCAGATGGAAGATATCGACTGGGCACTGGAGCGAATTGCTGAATCAGAGAGCTACGCAACAATAGAGCGCCTTAATGACAGCATCAACACCCCGTTTAGTGAGTTTGCACCATTGGCGTATGGAGATACCTTAATTTTCTCATCATTGCGGTTTCCATTGGAGAGCGATGAGTCGGTGCCAAAGCGAATCTTTTCTCAAGTGATGGCTTCAAAGGATCAGGATTCTGCAGTGGCTATGAGCAATGCTTTTAATAGCCTAATGGAACATACGGCGCATGCTGTATATACTGCCGACAAAACTGGAGTTTACTATACCCTGTGTGAATATGTAAATAGTACCGATATACGCTGCGATATTTATTATCGCTCGGTGAATGCTGATGGTACCTATGGTGAACCCACCAAACTGCCTGCGGAAATAAATAGCCCAGAATATACCAATACGCAACCTGCATTGGGACTGGATCCCTACGGATCACAAGAGGTGCTCTATTTTGTTTCAGATCGGATGGGGGGGAAAGGAAAACTGGATATCTGGTTTAGCCCGATAAATGCGGACGGATCTTTTGGAAAACCCGTAAATCTTATGATCGTAAATACGATCGATAATGATATTACACCATTTTTCCACCGACCCAGTAATACGCTATATTTCTCTTCTGATGCATACCAGGGATTTGGCGGCTACGATATTTACAGTCTCTATCTAAATGACTTAGATAATCCAGAAATTCAGAATCTGGGCTTGCCCCTCAATAGCAGTTATGACGACTATTATTTCTCTCTGGACTATTCAGGAGAGGAGGCTTACTTAAGTTCTAATCGTGCAGGCTCCGCATATATTGAAACAGATCAAGAAGCTTGTTGCAATGATATTTACAAGGCTGAGATTCTCGTGCCCGATATCAATTTGAAAGTACTGACCTACGACAAGAACGATCAGTCGGATCTGTTGGGTGCAACCGTAACCTTGGTTGAAGTGAATGGAGAAGAGAAAATTGTTGGTACTCAGACGATTGGCAACACCAATGAGTTTCCTTTCGATCTCGAGCCAAACAAAAGCTATTTAATTATAGCGCAAAAAGATGGATACTTAAGTGATACGGCCATGGTCAGTACCAAGGGCATGCGTAGCTCAGAGGAGATCACCCGGAAGATGTATCTCGAGGGGACCTCACTCGATCTCGAGCTATTGGTTTTTGATGACAACACGAAGGAGGCCCTGCAGGGAGCGACGGTGCGAATCAAAGATCTTTCTGATCCTGACAATGAAATTATTGTGCAGTTAAATGAAGAGGGTAATCAATTTATTTTTCCCTTGGAAAGAGGAAAAAACTACGAAATTACTGTCTCGCGAAGAGGATATGCTCCAGAGACATTTGCTGTCGACACCGATGCGATACCCGGTACGAGATTTACTCGGAAGGTATATTTGAAGAATGGGACGTTGGAAGACTTCTTGCCACTTGCGGTGTACTTTGACAACGACAATCCTAACCCTCGTACATACACCCGAACGACTAGACTACGCTATGACGAGACCTATCCGCCCTACATGTCTCGCAAAGATGAGTTCAAGTTACAGTTTGCAGGCCCATTGGTAGGAAATGCCAAGGCGACGGCGGAAGATGATATAGAGCGCTTTTTTGAATTTGATTTACGCAGTGGGCGTGATGACTTGATGCGTTTTATCAGAGTCCTGAATAATGAGTTGGACAATGGCCAAGGCATTGAGATTGTGATCCAGGGTTTTGCAAGTCCGCGAGCTCCGTCGGTATACAATGAGCGTCTCAGCGGCAGAAGGATCAGCTCGGTCGTAAACCAACTGCGATCTTATGGTAATCAAGCATTGATCGATTACCTCGATGATGGTAAGCTGACAGTGGTGCAGGAGGCTCAGGGAGAGAAAACGGCACCGATATATATCAGTGATGATATTCAAGATGAGCGAAATTCGATTTATAGTGTCCCGGCATCGCGCGAGCGTCGAGTGGAAGTAATAGGGATACACAGAAATTGACAGAAGAATGATTCGTAACGTATCGACATATCGACAGCTGCTGCGAAAAGCCTGGCAAAGTGCAGGCCTCATTTTCCTGGCTCTGCTTATTTTGCCCACAGCGGCATCCGCTTCGCATATTGTAGGTGGTGAAATCACCTATCGCTGTTTGGGAGGAAATACCTATGAAGTTAAATTGGCCATGTACCGTGACTGTATTAACGGAAATGCGTTTGCCCAATTTGACGATCCCGCATCGATCGGAATATTTGATGCAAATGGAGATTTACAAATACATTTAGGAAATCTGGGACAACTACTCATCCCGTTTAATGCAGATGATACTATTTCCGTTTCTACTGATTGTATGGAAGGCATGGGCGGAGTATGTGTGCAACAAACCTTTTATATTGATACACTGGAATTGCCATTTACTCCGGGTGGATATCAGCTTGTCTACCAACGGTGCTGTCGCAACGGAACCTTGGTCAACATTGTCGAGCCACTAGAAACAGGCTCGACCTGGGTGACAACGATTAGTGAAGCGGCTTTGATGGAGTGCAACAGCTCACCGGAATATCAGGAATGGCCCCCCATTTTCATCTGTGTAAACGAAGAAATTAATTACGATCATTCTGCCATAGATGCAGATGGCGACTCATTGGTCTATCGTCTCTGTGCTCCCCTGATGGGTTCTACGCACTCAGATCCACTTCCTCAGCCACCAAATTTTCCTCCCTATGAAGAGGTGATTTTTGCCGCTCCATACAATGTGGAAAATCTCCTCGGAGGCGATGCATTGCAGATCGACGCCAATGGACAGCTGACCGGTACACCGAATACCATCGGTCAGTTTCTGGTCGGTGTATGCGTCGAGGAATATCGCAATGGGCAGCTTTTGTCGATGACCCGTCGAGATTTTGAGTACAATGTGCTGGATTGCGATGGTTTGGTCTTTACCAATTTTGAGGTCGAGACGGATGTGGTGTGTGCGGATGTGGTCGATGTGACAATCACTGATCAAAGCATCGGTGTGACCGACAGCTCGCTCTGGATTTACCTTGTAACTAAAGAGAATGGTGATGTGATCAGCTTCTTTGATGAACCCAATCCTTCATTCAGAGTGGACGGAACAGAAACGATCAATATCAATCAGATCGTGGTCGTCAATGATCTCTGTACTGCAGATAATTCACGCATTATTGATCTGGGTGTCGAAGTCACTGGAGTCAATGACAACGATTCTATTATTGTCTGTGCGGGCAGCTCTGTCCAGCTAAATCCCGATGCTTCCGATGCCTTTCAATATCGATGGTCACCCGACTTATATCTTGATGATCCAACCGAGGCTAGCCCCATCGCTACACCCCTAGAGGCCATCACCTATACGGTCAATATTTTTGATGCAGCAGGCGTCTGTCGGATCGAAAAGCAAATTACAGTACTCGTCCTGCCAGGCGAAGATGGCCGCCAGGCCGATTTTGAAGTCAGTAAGGATTGTGGCTCCACCACGATTAACTTTACCAATACCAGTACCAATGCCACCGAATTTCTCTGGACATTTGGAGATCCCTCAAATCCTGATTTTACCAGCACCGAAGAAAACCCATCCTATACCTATCCAGATGCAGGAACCTATGTCGCTACGCTAACTATCCCTGGAGATGATTGCAACTTTGTGAGTACCAAACGGCTTCCGGTGGCTGGTGATGACTTTGTTGATTTTGCAAGGACGATCGATGTTTGTGGACCTGGTTTTGTCGTGATCGATCACGGATTGAATCCTCGATATACGTATCAATGGGAGGCAAATCCATATTTCAGTGACTTGACTACCGCGCTGCCTGATGTATTCCTTAATGCGGATGCAAGTTTTGCGGTGACTGTCACGGATCCACTCAATGCGGATTGCATTATTTCTGGTACGGTAGACGTGACCATTGGTGATCAGCTGGTGGTAGACTTTGATACAGCTTCTGTGTTTAGCTGCACGGGTGGAGATCTGGCTCTGAATCCCGGAGGTGATCCCGCACTGATTTATTCCTGGATGCCTGCCGATATGGTCGATGATCCAAGCAGTGCAAATCCTACAGCAAATGTCAGCGAGACAACCACTTTTGTCGTGACCATCGCTGATCCGAACGATGCAAGCTGCAGCGTTCGATTTAAGAAAACAGTAGGCCTAGGGCTTGATGATGGCGGCTTTACAGACGGTGATACCATCGTCGCTTGCGAAGGTAGTACGCTATTCCTCAATACTGGGGCCAATACAGGTCTTACGTATAGCTGGACACCAGCATTGTATTTAGATGATCCTACTATACCAAATCCAATCGCTGCACCGGAAGAGACAATTACTTACACCGTAAACATCTCAGATGCATCTGGCATGTGCTCTACAACCAAGAGCATAACAATTATTGTCGTCTCTTCCGATGTGCGATTGAGCTTTGATGTCTCGAAAGAATGTGCTTCAAGCACGATCGACTTTACGAATACCAGTGTGGGAGCCACCAACTTCAGTTGGAAATTTGGAGATCCTACAAATCCAAACTTCGTCTCGAATGAAGAAAATCCGACGTATACCTTCCCGCCCAACAGTGGCACCTATGAGGTCGAGTTAACTTCAAATGATAGGGATAGTTGTACGGCTTTTTCCGCGCGAAGACTAGCTGTAGCAGGTGAAGATTTTATAGACTTTGCCGACACCATCATGACCTGCGACCCTCGTGATATAGCCCTAAACCCTGATCGCCCAAGCGGATTTATTTATCAGTGGGCACCAGATCCTTCTATTTCGGATACGACCGCTGCAAATCCACTGGTTGATCTAAAGGAAAATCGCACCTTCTTTGTGACCGTTACAGATCCGATCAATGATACCTGTCAAATAGTAGGTTCTGTGGCTGTATTCCCAGACACTCGTCTGGTCGATAGTCTGATGGAAATGCTGGTGGTATGTATGCCAGCAGCGGGAGAAACCACCGCATTGAATCCTACAGGAAACCCTGACTTTATCTATATGTGGAGTCCGGCAGAATTAGTGGATGATCCCACAAGCTTTAATCCCAGCACCGCTGTTACGGAAAGTACTGTTTTTACCGTGGTCATCACAGATCCCAATGATGCGACTTGTACCGTGACTAGAGAGATCTCACTGGCGATCGGTGACGAAGGTGGCAGTGCCGATATATTGACTTCGAGCCCTGGAGACATGCTATGCCCCGGAGATGAGATCACCTTGATCGGAAATGGAGCGCCCTACGAAACACTGACCTGGATAGATCCCAACGGTGATGAGATAGGCACTGGAGATACCATTTCGTTTGACGTACGGATCGATGGAAGCTATCAGATCCTTGGAGTAGTGGGAGAATGTACGTTTGTCGATTCATTCGAATTGGATGTGCGATCATTGACCTTTACCCTTGAGCCCGAGGAAATCGGCTGTCCAGGTGAGCCTGTACAGATCAATGTGACGAGCAATTCCGAATTTCTTTTTGACTCGGTTTTATGGTTTCCAGATGGAGATATACTACTCGGACAGGGAAGTGAAAGTGTTGTCGTGCGACCTGATCGGACGACCAGCTATGGAGCGATGATGTTTTTTGCAGATGGCTGCATGGCGATGGACAGTGTTTTGGTGGAAGTGAATGACATCGAAGACCGATTTCAAATCTCAGCCGAGCGAGATACCATTTTCTTTAAAGAAGAAACGACGCTGAGCGTGACTGATGAGCCGGGCACGATCTATCAATGGTCACCAGCAGACGACGCCGTAAGCCCAACAAGCCCAACAACGGTTGTGCGACCACCTGCGACCACTACTTTTATGGTCTCTATTACCGATGCCAATGACTGCATGACGGTCAAAGAAATAACCATTGTCGTTCAGGAAGTAAATTGCAATCCGCCCAACATCTTCTTGCCCAATGCCTTTACACCAAATGCTGATGGCGAAAACGACATCTTGCGTGTACGTGGTGACTTTATTGAGGAGATCGACTTTTTCATCTACAATCGCTGGGGACAGCTGGTCTTTGAATCGCACAATGCATCTACCGGTTGGGATGGCCAGTTTAACGGCAAAGAGCTCGCACCAGATGTGTATGGCTATCACTTGCGAGTGGTCTGCATCGGTGGCGATGAGCACATCGAGCAAGGGAATGTGACGATACTGAGGTAGGGGATTGGGTGATTGGGTGATTGGGTAATTGGGTGATTGGGTGATTGGGTGATTGGGTGATTGGGTGATTGGGTGATTGGGTGATTGGGTGATTGGGTGATTGGGTGATTGGGTGATTGGGTAATTGGGTGATTAGGTAATTGGGTGATTGGGTGATTGGGTAATTGGGTGATTAGGTAATTGGGTGATTGGGTGATTGGGTGATTGGGTAATTGGGTAAT
>CAJQNM010000796.1 GCA_905479665.1 uncultured Saprospiraceae bacterium | reverse complement strand
GGTCAAGGGCAGCCAATGGAGTTATCTTGGTTACAACCAAAAAGGGTAGAACCGGACAAATCAATGTCACCCTTAAGTCCGAAGGGGGCTTTCAATCTGTGACACAAACTCTTGATTATTTAAATGCAACTGATTGGGCGTCCCGGCAAAATGAAGGGAGAGTCGTCCAGGGAAACACGCCTTTTTGGACGGCTGATACGGGGCTTCCCGAAAGTTTTGGTGAAGGTACAGATTGGTCCGATTATGTTTTCAAAAAGGGATTTGTAGCAGATAATCATTTAGGGATTACCGGAGGTACTGAGACCACAAAATATGCTTTGGGACTTGGTTATGTTCGTCAAGAAGGAACGATTATTGGTACCGAGTTTAGTCGTATCAACCTTAGATTGGATATTGAGCAAAAAATAGGAGATCGAATTGTTATTGGTACGAACCTAAGCACAAATAGATCAAAGTATGACGAAACACTTGATATTTATACCAATGGAGGTAGGGGTGCTTTAAATTTGATTTCTGGAGGCCCACCGACTTTACCAGAGCACATTGATGGCCGAGTGGCGTTTCCAGGATTTCCCGGTGAGCAGTTTTCAATAGAGCGTAATATTTCTCCGGCATTAGCGTCTTCGATTCAAAGCAACGAAGCGAAGATAAATGCTGCAGCTGCCAATGTATTTGTAGAGGTTGAACTTTTTGAGGGTCTCAAATATAAGCTAGGATTAAACGGATCTGCGAGCAATATGTATGGAAAGGACTTCACTAAATTGTTTCAAGTGTTTTCGAGGGATGACCCCAATGAAGTGGCATTAAGGAGTTCGCCGGCTAATCTTGTTCTCACAGAAACACTACAGGAAAATTGGGAGACGCAAAATACGCTTACCTATAGTAATGTTTTTGGAAATCATAACGTAACGGCTTTGGTAGGTTATTCTGCACAAAAGAACAATACCAACATATCATCCGGTGATGGATCTGGATTGCCAAGTAATGATATTCAACAATTAAGTGCGGCTGAAACAATAAATTCGATTAATAGCTCATTTGAGGAATTTAGCTTAGCTTCTCAATTCGCGAGATTGAACTATTCGTATGATAGCAAATATTTATTTCAAGCCAATGTAAGAAGAGATGGCACTTCTATTTTTGCACCTGGAAATCAATATGCCACATTCCCGTCTTTTTCCTTAGGCTGGAGAGTATCTAACGAAAGTTTTCTTGAAAACAACGAGATCATATCGAATCTAAAACTTAGATATGGATATGGTAGCCTAGGAAATTCTCAGATACCACTTTTTAGATGGCTTGGTCTTATTTCAGTAACTGAAACTACTGCTTTAGGTGCTTCTCAAGATGGGGTTCCTGCTTATTCAATAAAAGATTTGATCAATGAAGATTTGCAATGGGAAACGACCACTACTTCCGATTTCGGAATAGACCTTGATTTGTTCGATTACAAAATTAATGTGGTGGCAGATATATATACTAAGAGGACAACGGATATGTTGCTTACGTTTCCTGTAGCTCCGTCTTCCGGCTTCATTAATGGGCCTATTCTTAATATAGGTGAAGTGCAAAATAATGGTTGGGAAGCTATGATCTCCTACAACAACACCTTTGCTGATGATTTCAATTTTGGTGCTTCATTTAATATTTCGAGAAATACCAGTGAGGTAGTTGACTTGGGGGGTACTGAAGCATTCACCGATGGCTCGGTACGAATTGAAGAGGGTAGACCACTATTTGTCTATTGGGGGTTCCAAACCGATGGGATCTGGCAATCCACAGATGAAATTGCTGCCAACCCGTCCCGGGGAGGTGTCGTGCCAGGCCAGCTCCGTTATAAAGACATTAACGGATTTGATGCAAACGGAAACCTTATAGGATCGCCAGACGGCCTCATTGATGATGCCGATAAGACGGAAATAGGTAGTAACATACCCGCTTTTGTTTATGGGCTTAATTTAAATGCATCATACAAGAATTTCGACTTGTCAGTTTTTTTCCAAGGTGAGGCAGACAAGGATATCGCGATAGTACCGGTATTTGGGGGTCTTGGAGGTGGTCTTGATCAAGAAAAAGCCATCAACAACAATACAGACCGATATTATTACGACAATCGGACAATTCTTGGTGACGATGGGAATGTATCAGTACCAGGGAGCGTACCTGCAGTAGGCCTCACTCCTTTTGAAGGTGAATGGAGTGACTACAATATTCAAGATGTTTCTTATTTACGAATCAAGAACATACAACTTGGATACGTGCTTCCAAAAAGAGCTGTCGATAAGCTGGGAATAAGTTCTTTGAGGATGTATGTCAATTTGACAAATCCTGCATTATGGACAAAATATATAGGCTATGATCCGGAATTTCAGGGTTTTGATAATGGTGGATTAACTGGTCTTGGGTTTGTTTCTAGGGGAGGACTTGATGCTTATCCACAAGCGAAGACGACTGCTTTTGGAATCCAAGTGTCATTTTAAATCAAAAAAAAGGATTATGAAAAGTATAAATGCATTTAGTAAAGTAAGACTGTTCTTCCTTACGGGCGCAATGTCTCTATTGGTTTGGAACTGTTCTGATAGCTTTTTAGAATCATTTCCTCAAAATGATCTGTCGGTAGCGACATTTTACAATACTACCGCTGATTTTGAGAAAGCTGTAAATGGAATTTACAGAACGTTGGCAGAGAAGGAGGCTGGAGAACCGCAAGATGAATTCAGATATATGCCAATGGGGGATTGTGGTACGCAATATGCTGGAGCCGGGAAATCCAGATGGGATGTTTGGGAATTTAATGCGCCTTTGCCTACTTCTACCTGGAGAATGACATCTCCCGTTTGGAGAACATATTACAGAATGATCAACCGATCCAATGAAGTTTTAAGGCAATTGGAAAATGCACCGCAAGGGCTTGATAAAGTGCTTTTGGATCAATATGAAGGCGAAGCTTTGTTTTTAAGGGCCTTGGCATATTTTTACTTGACGGAATTTTACGGCGATGTGCCAATGCACACAACTATTCCGACTGTTGATGAAGCACAGAAGGCCCGAGCTCCAAGAAGTGAGGTCAGAGAACAAATTGTAGCCGATTTGAACGATGCTATCACTCTTCTGCCTTCTGTTAACGAATATAGGGGTACCGCTAACCTAGGGAGAGCAAGTAGAGGTTCTGCTCAAGGCCTGTTGGGTAAAGTATATGTTTTTGATGAAAGATATGCCGAAGCAAGAACAGTCTTAAAGGAATTGATAGATGGAGGTGAATACCAACTTACTCCAGGCCCAAGAGGGTATATAGATCAATTTTGGCCGCCTTTCGATAACAATGAGGAATCGCTTTTTGAAGTGCAGTACAATCAGGTTGATGGTAATAACTATACACGTTTTTGTGCCACTGGGCCATCTAATATGCACGTGCGTGGATTTAGGTATGTTGCCCCTACCCAAGACTATCTTGACAAGTTTCAGACCGTAAATGGTTTTGAAGTAACAAGTACCTATGTTGAGTCGCAGGAACTTCAAACAGGTGGTGCATACTCAACATTTATATACGCTTCTACAAGTGATGACCCCTCTTTTGATCCTGTTAATCCGTTTGCGAAAAGGGATCCCAGATTGACATGGTCTGCCCTTTATGAAGACACGCCCTATGTTGATGAATTTATGGAGCGAACGGGTCAGACCGGCGTAACATATAAATACAGTTATTCTGAGGGAGGTAATTACAGTAATGTAAAGTATATGGCGGGCAACACCTATGATCGTACCGGCCAGGATTCGGAAACAAACTTCAAAATACTAAGGTATGCTGATGCACTATTGCTTTATGCGGAAGCTTTGTTAGAGGGAGATTCCGATATTG
>CAJQNM010000795.1 GCA_905479665.1 uncultured Saprospiraceae bacterium | reverse complement strand
AGGTAGTCTGGCTCGCTATCTACTAAGTGTGATTCTGAGTCGTAGTGCCTGGCAACTGCCCTGGGCCACATTCCTGGCGAATGTACTGAGCTGTATCCTGCTGGGGGTTCTGGTTGCGTTCTTGATGCGTAACACAGAAGCAAATCCTACCTGGAAGTACTTATGGATGGTGGGATTCTGCGGGGGCTTTAGCACTTTTTCCACATTTACGGCCGAAACCTTTCAGCTGCTGCAAGATGGGCACATCGGCCTGGCCATGCTCAATATAGCCGGCAGCATTGTGGTGTGCTTGGTGGCATTCTATTTCGGCTACCGCTTGGCGGCCGGATAGATTGAGATTTGAGACTTTAGACGCGAGATGATGTTAGACAGAGCGCTCTAGCTCCATCAGCAGGCTTACCTCATCAGATAGCTTCACCTCTTCGCCTTGCATGTTCTCCTCCATTACAATCTGATCTGCCAACACCTCCGCTTCGATATAGTCGGAAAAGTTTTCGATGGCAGAGACCACTCCTGGGTGTGACTGCATCCGAACGACAATGCGATCAGTCACGGCAAAATCCCGCTCCTTTCGCATGTTCTGAATGCGATTGACCAGTTCGCGAGCTGTCCCTTCTGCAATCAATTCTTCATTGAGCGTGACATCAAGTGCAACGGTGATTCCGGCGTCACTCGCTACCTGCCAACCTGGAATATCATTTGAGGTGATGACCAGATCCTCGAGCGTCAGGTCGAACACTTTGTCGTCAAATGTAAGTTGCAGTCCTCCATCCTGTTCGATGCGTGCAATATCCTCCTGCCCATAGGCCGAGATGATCTGATTTGCTTGTTTCATATGTGGCCCAAGCATCTTGCCCAAGGTCTTAAAATTGGGTTTGACACTCTTGGTGATAACCCCTGAAGCATCAGTGATAAACTCGATTGATTTTACATTGACCTCCGAAAGAATAATGTCTTGTACCGCCTCCACCTTGGCCTGAAACGTCTCATCAAGCACAGGAATCATAATGCGAGTGAGGGGCTGCCGAACCCGAATTCGCTCCTTTTTCCGGAGCGACAAAACCAGACTGCTTATTTTCTGGGCGTAGTACATGCGCTGCTCAAGGGGCTTATCAATACCTTCTGCCGGCAACGGTGCAATCATAGAAAGATGCACAGAAGTGGTCGTTTCTCGCTTTGACACCTCATTTAGATTACGGTACAGCCAATCGCTAAAGAACGGTGAGATCGGTGCCATGAGGCGAGCCACCTCGATCAAACAGGTATAGAGTGTTTGATAGGCCGCAATTTTATCACCACTGTATTCACCTTTCCAAAATCGGCGGCGACAGAGGCGCACATACCAGTTGCTGAGATCTTCTTGCACAAAGTCTTGCACTAGGCGAGCTGCCACGGTGGGATCGTAATCAGCATAGCTGGCATCTGCCTCAAGGACTAAATTGGTGAGTCTTGAAATAATCCAGCGGTCCAGTTCAGGTCGCTCCGCAAGAGGTACATCTGGCTCACTAAAGGTAAATCCATCAATATTAGCATAGACCGCAAAAAATCCGGAATAGGTATTGAACAGTGTGCCAAAAAACTTACGCTGTGTCTCCACAATGCCTGAAGCATCAAACTTGAGATTTTCCCAAGGGGGAGCATTGGCGATCATATACCATCGGGTGGCATCAGCGCCGTACGTAGCCAGAGTCTCAAAAGGCTCCACGCTGTTGCCTAGTCGTTTTGACATCTTGCGCCCCTGGTTGTCTTGTACCAAACCGTTGGAGATGACATTGCGAAAAGAGATTTTGTCAAATGCCATCACAGCAATCGCATGCAGGGTAAAAAACCAACCCCGGGTCTGATCTACCCCTTCGGCAATAAAATCGGCAGGAAAATTTTCCTGAAATACTTCTTCATTTTCAAATGGCCAATGCCACTGCGCATAGGGCATGGAGCCACTATCAAACCAGACATCAATCAGGTCGGTCTCGCGGAGCATCTCTTTGCCACTTTCAGCGACCAATATTATGTCATCGATATACGGACGATGTAAATCTTGGGGCACCTCCTGATTTAATCCCAAGGAAGCATTGGCACGTGTTATCTCACTTTGTAATTGGGCAATTGAGCCAATGCAAATCTCCTCTTCTCCATCTGCTGTACGCCAAATAGGCAATGGTGTACCCCAAAAACGTGAACGCGATAGATTCCAATCTTGCAAGTTCTCCAGCCACTTACCAAAGCGGTTCTCCCCGGTATGCTTGGGTTTCCAGTTTATACTTTTATTCAGCTCGACCATGCGCTCCTTGCAGGCCGTAGAGCGGATAAACCAACTATCGAGTGGGTAATAGAGGATCGGCTTATCGGTACGCCAGCAGTGTGGATAATTGTGACTGTATTTCTGAATATTAAATGCTTTGTTTTCCTGCTTGAGTTTTACCGCGATATCTACATCGACACTCACATAGTTTTCATCGTCCTTGTAGTTTTTTACGTAACGGTGAGAAAACTCCCCTACTTGGTCGGTAAATTTTCCGGTGGGGTCGACCAGCGTCAATGCGCCGATGCCATACTTGCGGGCGACCCTCATATCATCAGACCCAAAAGAAGGGGCTAAATGGACAATGCCCGTGCCATCAGCAGTGGATACAAAATCACCAAGCAGTACTTTAAAGGCATCTCCCTCCCCTGGCTGCGCATACGGAAGCAGCTGTTCGTATTCCAGCAGTTCAAACTGCGCTCCAAGGTAGTCGCCGGTGACTCGATAGGGAATAATTTTATCGTTTGGATCAAAGGACATCAGATCTGCCTCTGCCTGCTCCGGTTTAAACCAGTAGCTCAACAATTTTTCAGCAAGGATCAGGTTGACCGGCAGCTTGGTGTATGGATTGTAGGTGGCCACCCGAACATATTTTATTTTGGGCCCGACGGCCAGTGCAGTATTGGAAGGCAGCGTCCAGGGAGTGGTGGTCCAGGCAATAAAAAAGACATCCCCTTGATCCACCCCCTCGAACAAGAAGGCCGATCGATCGTCCTGCACAATCTTAAACTGAGCGACCGCAGACGTATCCTTAACGTCCTTATAGGCCCCGGGCATGTTGAGTTCGTGACTACTCAAGCCAGTGCCCGCTGCGGGTGAGTATGGCTGAATCGTGTAGCCCTTGTATAGCAAGTCTTTTTCGTAAAGGGTCTTGAGCAGGTGCCAGACAGACTCGATGTATTCGTTTTCAAAGGTGATGTAGGGATTGTCCAGGTCGACCCAGTATCCCATTTTTACGGTGAGGTCGTCCCAGAGATCCTTAAAGCGCATGACCGTTTCACGGCACTTGGCGTTGTAATCAGCTACACTTATGGATTTGCCAATATCTTCTTTGGTGATTCCCAGTTCCTTCTCGACGGCAAGCTCGATGGGCAGCCCATGCGTATCCCAACCGCCTTTGCGCTCCACTCGTTTGCCCTTCATCGTGTGGTACCGACACACGAGATCTTTTATGGTCCGACCCATGACGTGGTGGATGCCGGGTTTGCCATTTGCCGAAGGTGGACCTTCATAAAAGGTAAACGTTTCCTTCCGCTCGGTGCTCGTGCTTTGCTCAAAGATTTGATGCTCCTTCCAAAAGGCAAGGATTTCTTGGTCGATTTTCGGGAGATCTAGCCCGTTGTAGGTCCGGTACTTCATATGCCGTTTTTGTCCAATGGCGGGCAAAGATACGTATTCAAGTGAGGCATGGTGCCTCTCCGTTTGGGACATAAAAAAAGACCGGTTCATCTTGTTTCCCCCTAGATAGAACCGGTCCAGACCATGAGATAATTGACGTGTGATCTTATCGATCTTTATCCTCCCTTTGGAGAGATATTAAATTTTTTGTCAAATTATTATATACCGTAATGCATAAACTATGCCAGAATCCGACATAGTGTAAAATATTTTAATCCTTAACATTTCCCTCTTCGTACCTAGCTCAATGTTTGCATTTTATACATTGTTAAAAACCGATATGTACACTTTGGGCTATGTTTCGTCTTTTCGATTAGACCCGGCGATCAGAGCCAAAAGCGCAGCAAATGACGTCTCAAGGGTTCATACCAAGAGCTTTGTATCCTGCTGTACAGCATGATGATGCCTGAAAATCACAGTTTCGTCTTTTCCCTGCAGGCTGGCCAAAATAAACTCATCGCAATAGAAGACACGTCAGAAATACAGCATGGCAAATATTACGTGGCGAAAATTCCACTGTTTTTCAGGAGGTTATGAAAAAGAAGGGTGCGATTTTCTTTGCTTTTGTCTTGGTAAATGAATCGGAGAACTATACATTTGCGCTCCTTTTGACTTTGTCGGGGATAACATGTAAGAATATGGATACTTTAAGTTATAGAACGAAATCGGCCCGCAAGGAAGATGTCGTGCATGGATGGTACGTCGTTGATGTGGCTGGTCAGCCTGTAGGGCGAATTGCATCTAAGATTGCTCACGTATTGCGGGGCAAGCACCAACCGCACTATACACCTCATGTGGATTGTGGCGATTGTGTGATAGTGATCAATGCCGAAAAGATTCGTTTTACCGGAAACAAATGGGCACAAAAGACCTATCTACGCTACTCTGGCTATCCTGGAGGTCAAAAAAGCCGAACCGCTAAGGAAGTGCTCGATCGTCGTCCTGAGGAGGTGATCGAACGAGCCGTGCGAGGCATGCTGCCGAAGAATACATTGGGCAGACAAATGTTTAAGAAACTATATGTGTATACGGGCGAAGAGCATCCGCATGCAGCACAACAACCAAAAGAATTTAATTTCTAGTCAAGCAAATTATGGAAATAATTAATGCAGTAGGTAGACGTAAGGGAGCAGTGGCCCGTGTATACGCCACGAGTGGCAAGGGTAACATAGTGATCAATAGCAAAGAGCTAAAAGAGTATTTTCCACAGGCTCACGTACATAATAAGGTACTTGCTCCTTTCATTGCGATCGATTCCGAAAACATTTACGACTGGAAAGTCAATGTAAAAGGAGGTGGTTTTAAGGGGCAGGCAGAGGCTATTCGCATGGCGATCTCTCGGATCCTGGTGAAAATCAACGAAGATTTTCGACCACCACTTAAGGCACAAAAATTTCTCACCCGTGATGCCAGGGTGGTTGAGCGTAAGAAATACGGTAAACCTAAAGCACGTAAGAGCTTCCAGTTCAGCAAGCGTTAAACAATTTTTTGAAAAACTAATTTTCAGTCAATGAATCAGCCGTCGTACAAAGAATTACTTGACGCAGGAGTCCACTTTGGTCATTTGAAAAGAAAGTGGAACCCAAAGATGCAGCCATACATTTTCATGGAGCGTCGAGGCATCCACATCATCGATCTCAACCGCACTTCCGAGTGCATGGAGAGCGCTGGAAGGGCACTTAAGCAACTCGCTAAGAGTGGTCGCAAGATTATGTTTGTGGCTACAAAAAAACAGGCGCGCGACATCGTTCATGATGCAGCCCGCTCTGTCGAGATGCCTTTTGTCACCGAACGTTGGTTGGGAGGTATGATGACCAATTTTGCCACGATACGTCGTTCGGTAAAGAAAATGAATAATATTGATCGGATGCTTGCCGATGGTAGCCTGAGCAGTGTTACTAAAAAAGAGCGCCTCACGCTGACTCGTGAGCGCAATAAGCTGGAAAAGGTACTGGGCGGGATGGCGCACTTAAATCGCTTGCCACATGCTCTGTTTATGGTAGACATCCATCATGAGCACATTGCTCTTGCTGAAGCCCGTAAACTTGGCCTTAAGACTTTTGCCATGGTCGATACCAATTCTGATCCCAACATGGTAGATTTTCCGATTCCTGCCAATGACGATGCCTCCAAGAGTATTCAAATCATATCGGATTTTGTAGTGAGTTGCATCAAGGAGGGATTGGATGAGCGCCGTAAAATGAAAGAAGAGACACAGAGCTCTCAATAATTATTATCCAAATTTAAATACCACTAAGCAACAATGTCCGAAGTTAAAATAACTGCCTCCGACGTCAAGAAACTAAGAGATCAGACCGGAGCGGGAATGATGGATTGCAAAAAAGCACTCAGTGAAGCTGAGGGCGATTTTGAAAAAGCGATTGATCTACTGCGTACCACAGGCCAAAAGCTATCCCTGAAGAGAGCAGGGCGTGAAGCAAAGGAAGGAGTGGTCTTTGCAGTGGTTTCTGATGATCATAAGCGAGGTGTGGTACTCAAATTGAGCTGCGAAACCGACTTCGTGGCCAAGAACGAAGATTTCATCAACCTGACCAAAAGGATCGCCGAAATTGCCTTGGATAAATTTCCGACAGATCTGGAGGGTCTTCTTGCTGAGAAAATCGACGATTTGGCTATTGGCGAGAAAGTCATCGAGCAGATCGGCGTGATCGGCGAAAAACTGGAAGTGGCAGGATATGCCCGACTCGAAGCACCCCAAGTTGCTTCATACATCCACATGGGATACAAGGCTGGTGTCATAGTCGGTCTGAGCGAAGCTGGTGATGAGCTTAGAGAAGCAGGTCGCGATGTAGCTATGCAAGTAGCTGCCATGAAGCCCGTCGCTGTCGATAAGAGTGGAGTTGATCAGGCCACGATCAATCGAGAAATTGAAGTGGGTAAGGAACAAGCGAGAGCAGAAGGGAAGCCAGATGCACTGGTCGAGAAGATCGCAATGGGCAAACTCAATAAGTTCTTTAAAGAAAATACCTTGCTGGCCCAGGCCTTCGTAAAGGATGGAAAAATGAATGTCGAGCAATACTTAAAGTCAAAACATCCGGATTTAACGGTGACTGATTTTAAGCACGTGAAACTCGGCTAATTAATAAATAATAAAAAAGGGATGCAAATTAAAGCGTCCCTTTTTTTATACCTTCTCGATTCGTGCAATACAAAAGAGTCCTGTTAAAGCTGAGTGGTGAGTCCCTGATGGGAGACCAGCCTTATGGTATCAACCCGGAGATGCTGCAGCACTATGCCAATGAGATCAAAGAGCTTCGAGAACTCGGTATTGAAATAGCCATCGTAATCGGTGGTGGAAATATTTTTCGCGGACTGCAAGCCAGTCATTCCGGGATCGAGCGGGTGCAAGGCGACTACATGGGTATGCTTGCGACGGTCATCAATGGAATGGCACTGCAAAGTGCACTGGAAGGCATGGGTGTTTATACGCGACTAATATCTGCGATTGAGATGCGCGAAATTGCTGAGCCATATATCCGGCGGCGTGCGATCAGGCATCTAGAGAAAAAGAGAGTATTAATATTTTCTGCCGGGACGGGCAGTCCCTATTTTACCACAGACTCTGCAGCGGCATTGCGAGCCAATGAGATACAAGCCGATGTCATTCTAAAGGGTACACGTGTAGATGGGATCTATGAGCGAGATCCAGAAAAAGATCCAACTGCCCAGATGTATGGCACCCTTACATTTGACCAAGTGATCCGAATGGATCTGCAGGTCATGGATATGACCGCATTCACCCTTTGCAAAGAAAATAAATTGCCCATCGTGGTATTTAATGTCCTGGAATCGGGAAATCTCAAGCGCATCGCGATTGGTGAAAGGGTGGGGACTTTGGTTTCTAGTGATGAGACAGTTTAGAAAGACCTCAATCTTTTCATATTACTCACTTCCATATCGTATGACTGTGATGTCGGCGACTTTCGAGAGCTGCCTATCTGCCGTCACAAGAGTGGCATCGCAATAAATTGCTGTAGCAACGATAATGCTGTCTGGTGTTTTCATCCTATACTTCTTCCTGAGATCGATAGCAATATCAGAAATCTGATCATTTAGTTGGATCAACTCGACTGTACTAAGAAAATGTTCGATTTGTTCTTCTTCAACCGCTGAGATGGAATGGTATCCTAGCAATTCTATCTTAGAGATGACCGAAACCAGAATGTCGTTAAATTCAATCAGAGAAAACAGGACTTCTTCCCGTTCCTGAAGATAGTAGATGAGAATATTGGTGTCAAGAAAGATCTTATTACCAGTCATCCCGCATCTCCTTCTGGATCTCTAAAGGTGTTTTTTCCTTGTCAAAAACCACCGTACCTGCGGTCGCTTCCAGAATCTCCCTTTTACGCTTTCTTCGCCTGTCCTGTTCTTTTTCAGCAATCTCTTGGAGTTGCTCTTGGAGTTTCTCTATACTATCTCCCTTCTTAAGAATGATCGTCATAAGTTAACGTCTAAGTAAAAGTGTTTCCACTAATAACTTTCTAAGTATACATATTAGTTCCACAGTATGCAAATCCAGTATGCTGATGTCTTTATCCAATTAGGCTATCTCCTGAGAAAATTTTCTTTGACGTGCAAGTCGTTCTCAATCTACTGAGCCCTCAGATCTACATTTGTCTCGTAGCCACGAATAATTAATGTCGTCGTGGGTGCATCTGAGGATGCAGCACTAACAGTTACAGCACTGTTCTTCTCGACTCGACTATGTTTGTGTGCAAAAAGTGACTCTGCATACTCAAGCTCACCATATTTCAGTTCGGCATCCAAACTATAAGATAGGTTGGCAGGTAAGGGAAAATCTATGTATTCGTATTTGGAGTCTACTTTGAGTGATCGAAATTGATCACCTACCTGATCCACTTCCAGAGAAGTTTCGTAGGCAGTTACATCAGCACTTTGGTTTAATTGCCCCACCTCTACCGAGCCATATTTTGATTCTTGCAAAACCAGTTGCGCCACCCTGCCCAACTCTATGTCCGTTTCGTAATTGCTGGCCAACTGAAAGAGATCTGCAGATTCCAGTGAGACTTTGCCATATTTCATATTTCCAGTAAATTTTTGCGACTGTCCTGCTGTAAAATCCGTTTCGTAAAAAGTAACGGCTACCGTACCCAAGCTTCCCATTTCCAAGTCACCATACTTTACATCCAACTGCACATCTCCTGAGACATTTTTGGTGATAATTTCATCTTCATAGCTGACTAGGGAGAGCGAAGTCGCGCCTCCGATATTATACTGACTGTATTTGGAATCAATAGTGACCTTGGCCGCATCTTTCATTTCCAATTCTGATTCATACAAAACCAAGGCTGCATCACCTACATTTCCGACCTCCGCACTGCCATATTTTAAGTCAAGATTAAGGGACTTAGAAATATCCTTGGCATACAGCTCACCGGTATACAATTTGACGTATAAATCTCCCATAAAACCGCCAATATGGATATCGTCATATTTATTAGCAAGCCGGAGGGTAGCAAGCTCGGGCACTTCAATCACTAAATTTAATTCCAGCTCTTTGATTCCTTTAAATACGGTGCCGTCTTTTAATTTTATTTTACTGGATCCCATATTTATCTGCCAGGAAGCAATTTGATCAGCAGTCTTAATCTTTAGATCTTTTTCAGATCCAGAGCGCTCTATCGTGATCGACTCGATAAAGCGATTTACTTCATCCTCATCGTGTCCACGTGCCGATATTTCCATACTTAAGTGGGCATGCGCATCTGCAGATTGACGAATGTGCAACTCGCCCCGATGGTGCTCTACCGTAAGGCTTCCATTTTGCAAGTCTCCCAGATCTTGCTCGATGGTTCGTGACAAGGTACTCTGGCTCCAAACCGTGCTTGAAAAAAATAGGAGTCCAGCAAATAAACACCAGCGATTAGTATATGCGATCTTCGTATGGTTTAGCATTGTGTTTTTCTTTTTCTGCCTCACGGGCAAGTTTTTCTAAAATATTTAATTGTCGTTCGTGGTATCTGACTAAGACCTTAAGAATGGCCTCCTTATCTCCGTAGCGTTCCAGATCACTGATGCTTTGGGTAAAATCTGTTTCCATCACTTTCAGCTGTTGCTGGAGCTCCGGAAAATTCTGCACTTGTACGGTGTCAAATCCTATTTCTCTTTTCTTGGCGGAGATCAACTGGAGGTATTTATTTTCCTCCGGTTCCCATGCAGGAAATACTTCCGCTACGGGGGTCATGGCATGCTCTGTCGTTTGCTCTACGCTCAGCACCTCCACCCCGATAGGTACCGATATCGCCAGGGCCAGTACAGCAGCAGCCACTTTCCAGATCCAACTCATCTTGGATCGGCGAGGTGCCAGATCTCGCTCGATCTCATGCCACATGGCATCTATTGGAATCTCTTCTACCTGATCGAAATTGTATTTATGCTTGGTCACAAAGTCCTCAAAATCATCCCTCATAG
>CAJQNM010000794.1 GCA_905479665.1 uncultured Saprospiraceae bacterium | reverse complement strand
GTGTATTTTTGTGGCTGCTTCACTTCCTTGTGTTCCATTTGAGCCATACGATATTGCTCCATTGGTGAAAGCCATCACCAAGAGTAAGGTCACGATCAGCCATGTCCAAACTCCCGAAGGAGAAGACATCAACAGCCTCGCTCAGAATCATCCGGGGGAGGAAAAAGAAGTGTTGCAACATCTAATCGAGAACAGATCTTTTTTCTTCCTGTCTGCCAGCGAGGCTGGCGAGCAGGCAGGTTCAATTGAAAAAGAAAAAGAGCTAAGCTCGGTAGCGCCAGAATCAGCAAGAACACTCGACACCTCAAATCCAGAATACCTTCGCCTCACCTACGATCAACTCAAGATGACCATTATCGGAGGAGTAAGTCTTTACCCACTGGACCGCATGAAAGTCACCCTCAAGATCAGCAAAAGCGGCAGCTCTCGACCTATGCATCAGTTGCGGCAACACCTGGATTTATATCAAGACGATGTGATAGAAAAGCTTGCGCGAAAAGTGGCTGAGCGGCTGGAGCTGGGATCAAGCAAAGTGCATGAGTCTCTATTGTATCTGACCGAACAAGTAGAGCAATATCGAATGGCTCAAATGGAACACAAAGAAGTAAAGGAGCAGAAAAAATACACACCCACCACACAACAAATAAAAGCTGCAGAAACCTTCCTTGCCCAACCCAATTTACTGCAACGCACCAATGAGGCTATCGCAAAATCTGGCGTGGTAGGAGAGGAGAACAATCGCCTGTTGATGTATTTGGTATTTACCTCTCGACTGAGAGAACAACCGCTGCATATTGTCAGCCTGGGAGGAAGTGGAACCGGAAAAACCTATCTCCAGGAAAAAGTAGCTGAACTGATTCCTCCAGCTGAGAAATTAGAGATTACAGCTATTAGCGAAAATGCCTTGTATTACTTTGATCGAAAAGAGCTGAAGAATAAATTGGTTTTAATTGAAGATTTAGATGGAGCCAATGACGATAAAGTTTTGTTTGCCATCCGAGAGTTGCAAAGCAAGAGGCGGATTAGCAAAACCATCCCGATCAAGGACAGTAAAGGTAATCTAAAGACCATCACGCTGCAGGTCGAAGGCCCGATCAGCCTGGCCGGAACGACCACTAGAGAGCGCCTCTATGAAGACAATGCGAATCGATCGCTGCTTATTTATTTGGATAGTTCACAAAAGCATAAGGATGCGATCATGGATTATCAACGGGCCATATCTGCCGGAAAAATAAACCGTGAAGCAGAACTACAAGCCCGTAATACCTTGCGAGATGTGCAACGCATATTGAAGCCGATCAAGGTGATTAACCCCTATGCAGAGATGCTGCGTATACCGGCGACAGTATTTAAGCCCTTGCGAACCAACAGTCATTATTTGCATTTTATTGAGACGGTTACTTTTTACCATCAGCGACAACGGCCAGTAAGGACTAGCAGCCAATCGGGGCAACCCTATATAGAAACAACCATCGAAGATATAGAGTCAGCAAATAAACTGCTAAAAGATGTGTTGCTGGCCAAGAGTGATGAGCTGAGTAAAGCCTGTCGTCGATTTTTAGGAGTCATCCGAAATTATCTAAGGCAAGAAAATAGGCAGAGTTTTTATTCCAAAGAATTGCGGCTGAAATACCGCATTGCTCCCAGCACGCTCAATCGTCGGTTGTATGAATTAAATCGCTACGGATATCTGAAAATAGTGAGTGGAAATCGTGCACGAGGCTTTGAGTATGAGTTGGAAAACTTCGATGGGATAAGTCGATTGGAAGCCGATCTGACCTCAGCATTTGATCAGGCGTTGGAGCGAATCAAGGCTACGATGAGTCAGACAGTCCAAACCGAATCCAGAATGAGTAGCCCAGTGGCCCAGTAGTAGCCCACCAACCCTAGTGGGCTACTAAATCCTCAGACAATCAATGAGTTGTAACCAGTAAACCAGTAAACCACGAGATGCACAAGAGGGGTCTTAGAAATCCGGAATATTTACAAATCCTGAAGCGATTTACGGAGTGGTTAAGTCGGCTGAACTATGCCGAAGAAAGCATCCGTGGTCGCGAACGCCATCTGCGACGATTCCTGTCTTGGGTAGAAGGAGAAAAACTGGATCTGGAAAAAGTAAGCCGAGATAACCTCTACTCCTATAATGAGTATTTGCATGCTCATCCGATCGGTGCGAAAACCATTGAAGCATATCTGTCTGCCCTAAAACTATTTAATTCGTTCCGAGAAAATTATGGTCAAGAGCCACTGATTAAAACCCGTCTAAGCATTGATCGAGAAATAAATATTAAGCGTACTATTCTGAGCGTATCAGAAATCAATGCACTTTATCAAACGTGTAATGATGGTCCATATGGATGGCGAGACCGGGCTATTTTGGCGGTCTTCTATGGTTGTGGGTTGAGGTGTCGTGAGGGTATTTATTTGGAGGTTAAAGATGTTGATTTTAATACCGGTCTCACCCATGTGCGAAAGGGAAAGAACTATCGTGAGCGTTATGTGCCGATGAGCCAGGGAGTGCGCAAAGATCTACAAGAGTGGCTGAATAATTACCATGCTATTTTTTGTGTGAAGACCAATTGGTTGGTGCCTAGTCGACTGGGAAGCCAGATGGGTGGTTCCGGTTTGAATCTGCGTTTGGAAAAACTCTGCAGGGAGGCGGAGGTGAAGCGAATTACCTTGCATGGTTTGCGTCATAGTATTGCATCGCATTTATTGCAGTCGGGAATGAGTCTGGAAAATATCCGACTTTTTCTTGGTCATCAAAGCCTGGAAACGACCCGAAAATATACCCACTTACTGGAT
>CAJQNM010000793.1 GCA_905479665.1 uncultured Saprospiraceae bacterium | reverse complement strand
TGAAATCTATACGATGGGGCATCGCAATCCCTGGCGGCCTACCCTCGACAGCAAGACTGGCTACTTGTATTGGGGGGAGGTCGGACCCGATGCAAGCATTGATTCGGTCTGGGGCCCGAAAGGATACGATGAATTTAATCAGGCGAAAGGCCCCGGATTTTTTGGATGGCCCTATTTTATTGGCAACAATCGGCCTTATAATTCCTACGACGCGGAGACCAAAACATATGGTGCATCTTTTGATCCATCGAATGTTGTCAATCATTCCCAAAACAATACGGGTTTGCAAAAATTGCCCGATCCCGTCCCGGCCTTTATCTATTACCCTTATGGTCCTTCTGAAGAATTTCCTCTGGTGGGCAGTGCCGGGCGATCGGCCACTGGGGGTCCGGTTTTTAGGAAAGGGGATTTTACGCATGCGGCAAGACCTTTTCCCGACTATTACGAGGGCAAATGGTTAATCGTAGATTTTATGCGTGATTGGATTATGGCCGTCTCGATGGATGGAGAGGGTAATTATGAAAGCATGGAGCGCTTCCTCCCCAGCCAGAATTTTAATGCAGCCATAGACATTAATTTTGGCCCTTCTGGCGACCTGTACATTTTGGAGTATGGCGATGCCTGGTTTCGCAAAAATGCTAATTCGCGCTTGATTAAATTGGAGTACAATGCAGGAAACCGCAAACCAATTGTAAAGGCAGCCAGCAATAAGTTGGCGGGTGCGGTACCTTTTGAAGCGCAGTTTTCATCGGAGGGCACAGTCGACTACGATGTCAATGATCACAATGAATTGACCTATAGTTGGGAGGTGGTCTCAGACAAAGGAGTCGTGCAATCTATTTATGAAGCAAACCCTACTGTTCTATTTGACGAGGAGGGTATTTATGAAGTGACATTAATTGTTACCGATACCAAACAAGAAAGCAATCGTGCTTCCTTTCAAATTATAGCCGGAAACGCAGCACCTGAAGTTACGATCGATTTAGAAAATGCAAATCGAAGCTTTTATTTTGGCAAGAGCAGCATGCCATATTCTGTTTCGATAGAAGACCTGGAAGATGGTCGCACGACCACGGGCCGCATCAAAGCCGACGAAGTAGCCCTGACTTTCGACTACGTGCCGAGTGGTTTTGATCCGATCGAGGTCGCACAAATCCAGAGTGGAGCAGATCTCTTGGCAATAGATGCCATCGGACGGAATCTCATCGAAAGCGGTGATTGCAAATCATGCCATCAGTACAACATAAAGTCGATCGGCCCGAGCTATCATGAAGTGGCTCGGAAATACGAAAACTCACCGGAGAATAGAGCCCTGCTCCAGGACCGGGTAATAAATGGCAGCACCGGCATTTGGGGAGAACATGCCATGGCTGCCCATCCCGAATTGAGCACAGACCAGGCCCAGCGCATTGTTGCCTACATCATGGGTATCCTCGATGACAAACCCACGGTTGCACTTATGACTCTGGCTGGCGAGCTCCAACCGCGACTTCCTGAGGGAGAAGATGGTTTAGGCACCTATGTTTTGCGCGCTGCCTATGAGGACAAAGGCAACAGTGGCCTTCCATCCTTAAGTGGCGAGTCGATCGTGACTTTGAGAAACCCGGTTGTTTTTCCGCAATCCGCTGATCTCTCTGAGAATACCCAATTATTAACGACGCCCAGAAAAAACTACTTCGTACTGGGGCCGGAGGCATTCATCGGTTTTAGAAAGCTAGATCTGACCAATATTCAAGAGATCGATGTTTTTGTCCAAGTTTCGCCCAGGTATGAGGCTCATGGTGGCTTGGTGGAGGTAAGGATTGATGATCCAGCGGGACCCTTGCTGGGGCAAAGTGAATTGGCTCTGGCCCGACAACCTCGACGAGGAGGATTTGGAGGACCGCCTCCCAACGCAACATCGGAAGAACTGAAGCAAAGACGCAGACGCGGAACACAAACTCTTGCCATCTCGATCGAACCGACCTCTGGCCTCCACGATCTTTATTTTGTGTTTAAGAATGCTGATGCACCAGAGCGTGAAATAATGATGTCGGTTGTTGAATTGGAGTTTTATGAAAGGAAAGAAGTCATTGAGTAGTATTTTGTAAATAACAAATGGAACATGTACTTGTACAAATGATGTCTCAGCTCACTTCCTTGTCACCGGCTGAGTGCGATACAATCAGAGAGAGTTTTCCCATAAAGACTTTTGAGAAAGGTCATTATCTTTTGAAAGAAGGGATGATAGCCAATGAGGCTTTCTTTGTGATCAAAGGGTGTATTCGCGAGTTTGAAATTATCGAGGGTGAGGAAAAAACGACTGCTTTTTATACGGAGAATGATTCTGCTGCCAATTTTGACAGCCAGGCAAATAGGAAACCCTCTATGAAGTATTTTGAATGCACGGAAACCACTATGGTGACCGTGCTTGATGGTGAGAAGGAACAAAACCTGTATAAAATACATCCACGGTTTGAGCGGTTTTGTCGGGAGGGGATGGAAAAAATGATGGGCAGTCAGCAAGCTGCGCTTTCGAAATTTATCACATCAAATCCGAAAGAGCGGTATCTGACGATTGTGGAGGAAAGGCCTGACCTTATCAATCGAGTGCCGCAATATCAACTCGCCAGTTACCTGGGTATTAAACCTGAAACCCTCAGCAGAATACGTAGCAAATTGGCATCAGGAAAGTAGCCCGCTTAAAAAACCTTAAAAAGTATATCCAAACTGCATTCCGGGTTCGAAGAGAAAATATTTGGGCCATTTATCTTCTTCGACTTGAAATGACGCAGGTAAGTTCGTGTTTATCGGCCAGCTAGTCACTGCAATAGACGGCGCCAAGAACCACCTCTGTTTCAGGAGTTTTAAGTGGTACCCAAATCTCAGAGTATTGAATAATTGAAATCCACTCTGAATTTTCTTTTTGTTTTCATCTCGAAAGTGTTGCCGAAAGGCGGTAGAATGTATTTGCACAAAGAGACCTTTCCACAACAATCGTTTGTAAGCCAAGCCTACACCAAGTGCTTTCACGTCTCCTGGAAATCGAGACGTGGTACTTCCATGGTCAGGTCCATAGGGTCTGCC
>CAJQNM010000792.1 GCA_905479665.1 uncultured Saprospiraceae bacterium | reverse complement strand
ACATGGAAAACGCGATGATCGCGCGAAAGCAAATCAATGCCGATGCTCCACCCAAGATCTCCTTTAATGACATGATTGTCAAGGCCGCAGCAACCGCGCTGCGTAAACATAGCGAGATCAATGCATCATGGCTCGGTGACAAGATCCGCTATAATGGAAATATTAATATTGGAGTAGCCGTTGCTGTCGATGACGGCCTGATGGTTCCTGTCATACAGCATGCCGATCAAAAGAGCCTAAGTCAAATCAACAGCGAGGTTCATGATAAAGCGGGTCGGGCGAGGGATCGAAAGTTGCAGCCAGAAGAGATGAGCGGCAATACCTTTACCATCTCCAACCTCGGCATGTTTCAGGTTGATGAGTTTACCGCAATCATCAACCCGCCAGATTCGTGCATTCTGGCCATAGGATCGATTGCTGAAAAACCTGTGGTTCGCAATGGAGAAATAGTTGTTGGACACACGATGAAGGTCACCCTCTCTGCAGACCACCGAGTGGTCGATGGCGCCAGTGCGGCGAAATATCTGCAGACGTTCAGATCATACCTGGAGAGCCCAATCAAGATGATGGTTTAACCCAACTTATGCATTAGATTATCTGCTACAAGCCAAAATACCTGCGAACTCAAGGACGTCCTGCAATTTTCCTTCCGTAAGAATGCCTACGATTGCGAGGCAAAATCACAGTGGAGCCCTGATTTCATTGGTTTTTTGACTTTCGCGACGAAAACCCAATGCATAAATTGGGTTTAATTTTTTTGTTGACATCTATTTTTCGGGGGGTGGGAGGAATCAATTTATCCCTTTGTTATCTTCGTCCCTACTAGGAATATGGACGAAAAAAAAGCAACGGGATCTGAGCAAAATGTAGATGGAAGACAGCCTGAAGAAGTCGCAGGTATCGGCTTTTTCAATCATTTACGGGCAGCTTTTGATGCAGCCAATCACAGCGATTTTGAAAATGTTCAAGTGCTCTGTGCAAATAAGGAACTACTGTTGCTCCTTAACTCAGCTCGTGCCTTCAACACAAAAGATATCACACGAGTCGCGATCGCCCGACTGGTCTCTTATGATCAGGATCGCAATCTACTGCTGACACTGATGCGAGAAGGCCACAAAGAAGGCTGGTCAACCATCGTGATCAATCAGGAAAATTCGGCCCTAAAATCGGCTTTCGACCATCTCCAGCTTTTGGAAGAGCCGTTTTCAATTGCTGCCATTCAACCATCCTTGGGCGATATACACGACCAGTCTGATGAACTGTCCGCTCTAGGCAAGCCATGGCTCATTGACCAGACCTTAATCGGTCTACAGCGGCATCGTGATCTGAGGATGCCCGGCCAAGACCTTGGCGAAAATTGTCGAAAAATTAGCCTCGCGGAGGCGACCTCAGACCTTGCAGCTTGCGAACCACATCTGCGCAGATCGAGCTTAGTCAGCATCGATTTTGATGCGCTGGCCGCGTCAGCTGCAGGCATTGGGTTTGATGGTCAGGCTGCGTCCCAACTTGCTCACTATGCTGGGCGGAGTTCATATTGCAAACTACTGATCATCAATTCCTTTACGATCGAAAGCGCTGCAGCCAATTTGATTGCACCCATCTTGTGGTACTTTATGTATGGCCTAGAGTTTCGTTTAGCTCCAGACGTACAACAGATGCGAAGCTACCTTGTCGAACATGCAGACGAGGCACTTACCTTCTATTCAGATGAACGGACGCAGAAATGGTGGCTAGCAAATACGGCATCCTCTTCCCTCAAAGCTGCCTTTCCATTGTTGGCATGTTCCTACGCAGATTATTCGCAGGTGATCAAGGAGCGTGAGTTTAGTCCTGACCTACAGGCTCTGAGAGATCTGTATGAGAACTACCGCCCAGGGGAGAAATAATTTTTTCCAAACCAATTGAGCGACTTCCTTTCAGATAGAGCGTGCTACTCGGCATGTCCAGTGCGATTTTCCTTGCTTCAGCGAGTGAAGTGGTGAAGGTCCACTCTGAATGTTGGAAGCGCGATGCCAGCGTGGCAAAAATCTCCCCAACCAAAATAACCTGCGTGAGATCCATGTCTTGCGCCTGAACCAGGATCTTTTCATGCATCTCCCCTACCTGCGCACCGATCTCCAGCATATCTCCGAGAATCAGCACTTTACGCTTGGCTTGCACACGCTTAAAAAAGATGAGTGCTTCTGCCATACTGCTCGGATTGGCGTTGTAAGCATCAAGATACACCCGGTGATTGCCCCACTGCATAAGTTGTGACCGATTTGCCCCGGGGACATACGCGGTGATGCCTCGCACGATCTCATCGCTCGATAAGCCAAAATCTTCGGCAATGGAAATAGCTGCTGTGACATTTGTGAAGTTGTGCTGACCATACAGCTCGCTGGTGACTCTATGCTTTTTGTCACCCCTCGACCAATCGAATGATACCGTAGGTACGACCTCAATGTTTGAATACTTTTGTGCCGTGAAGGTGAAGACCCGGGGGTGGCTGGAAGAAATAAACTCACTGAGTGATTTTTCATCTCCATTGAGATAGAAACATCCGCCTCCTGCTCGGTTTGCTATATGATGATAAAGCGCAAATTTAGTTTCTCGAATGACTTCAAGTGACCCGAAGCCTTCGAGATGTGCTTGTCCTACATTGGTGATATACCCATATTCCGGATCTGCTATATTGCAGAGCAGCTTAATCTCTCCCGGATGATTCGCTCCCATTTCTACCACGGCAATTTCATCCTCATCCGTGAGACTTAAAATGGTGAGTGGGACACCAATGTGATTATTCAAGTTACCTCGTGTTCCCTTTACCTTAAATTTTTGGCTTAGCACCGAGACGATCAGCTCTTTGCTCGTTGTCTTTCCGTTGGAACCGGTGATGCCAATTACTTTGCCCCTGAAGTGAGCACGATGCTGAGCAGCTAATCGATGCAGGCAAGTCAACGTATTGGGCTGGTAAATGCATCGATCATTTGCTTCGGCCAACCGTCTGCTTGAGACCACCGCATAATTTGCACCCTGATCTAGGGCGGAAAGGGCAAACTCATTTCCATCAAATTGATCTCCCACGAGAGCGAGAAAAATCTGACCAGGCTGCAACAACCGTGTGTCAGTGCAGAGCCCATTGCTTGCACAAAAATGAGCATATATCTCTTCGATTGCGGCCAACATATAGAAAAGGTAAATAAAAAAAGTCCGGCACTAACGGATCAGTGTCGGACTTAAAAATTCTTTGGAGGTCGATTATTTGTAACGCCTCTTCGTTTTCTTTTTGCGCGCCTTAAAAGTGTTGCCGCCGACCTGACTGTTGCCTGCCTGAGCGCCAACTCGATCCATTGCGCATCGGAAACCAATGGTCTTATCAGACTTATGCTCGTCCTTAAATCGTCGAGCACCCGGAGCCAGCCAAAAAAGACGATCCGCCCAGCTACCACCTTTGATTACTCTAGAATATTCGTTGAGCAAAGTGCTTTTGCCATACTCATAGACCGCATAGCTGTCTTCATCACCATCCATATAGTTGGTCAGATCAGCCCGCGTATAGTTGTCTCTTTTTGAAGTTTCGAGACTATCAACCGGTCGATATTGTAAGCGACCGAGACTATCTTTTTCGGCGGTATTTCCATCCTCATCACGCACCAACTCCATGAATTTATTTCCACGATATGGACTGATGTCGTGCTCATCTGCATCTCGCAAGGTTGTGCTTGTTGTGGGGCGATAAATATCCGCGACCCATTCGCTCACATTTCCTGCCATATTGTACAAGCCGTAATCGTTGGGCCAAAATTGACGTACAGGCCCAGGATAAGGTGAATTGTCATTGAGGTTTCCTGCGAGGCCCATATAGTCACCCTTAGAGCGCTTGAAGTTGGCCAGCATACGTCCCTGAGACTTATCTCTTCGTTTGTACCGAGCTGTATTTCCATCCCATGGATAAATGCGCTGATCGGTGATCAACTCATCTTGAGGATTTGGGCGGTTGCCCACCAGACCCAATGCTGCGTACTCCCACTCGGCCTCAGTAGGCAATCGATAGTCGGGTACGAAAATTCCATCTTCACGTTTCACTCGTCGCTCACCACCAGTCACATCGTCCTTTAGGTTCTTGCTGACATTGCCTTCATATTGTCCACCCAGATATGCTCGGGTATTGAAATTGTCTGCATCTTTTTGCTCGGGGTTTAGATTGAGAATACCCTTCTCGATCAGCAACATTTCATTCACTCGATCCGTGCGCCATAAGCAGTACTCGTTGGCTTGCTCCCAGCTCACCCCGACGACGGGATAGTCATCAAATGAGGGATGCCGAAAATAGGTTTCGATCATTGGCTCATTGTAGGCAAGCTCTTCTCTCCACACCAGCGTGTCTGGAGCGATTTCACTCACCCGCTGCGGATAACTCGCTCCAAAGGTCTGACCCGTCCAAAAGACAAAGTGCCGATAGTCAATGTTGGAGATCTCCGTTTCGTCGATGTAAAAGGATGGTACCGTAACTCTTCTGGTCACGTTATTCCACTCATAGGTCACATCTTCGTTGGTTAAACCCATCGTGAAGGTCCCTCCTTCTATCAAAACTAGATTGGGAGCTGTGATCTGTCCTTTGTAGTCCAGTTTGCTGAATCCACCCCATTTCTGATCGTTGTACTTCCAGCCGGTTGTGGAGGATCTTTCGCTCTTCTTACAGCTTACTCCCACGAGGGAGATCATTACCAAGAAGAGGAATAAATTGCTGAATTTCATCATTTATGTCTGTTCACCCTATTTATATCGGAAATAACGCACGTCCTACTCAATCTATTACATGCATTCTCAAATCTTATCTTTCGCTGCTCATTTAAAGGCCGCAATATTTAAAAGGCCGCAAATGTAAATAGATTTAATTGCATGGAGAGTGGTCTTCGGTCTTGGATTGAAAAGAAGCCCTGGCAAATGGCCATGGTACTGGTCACCTTACTGCTCCTCATCTTTTGGCCCCTGGCGACCTTTCAGAGTACACTGAAATGGGACGCACTAGATATCTCATTGCCCTGGCGCTATTTTGTCTGTGATGCCTTTCGTAATGGTGTCTTACCTCTTTGGAATCCATTTCAACTACAAGGATTTGCTCAAGGAACAGAGCCGCAAACTTGGTATCTGCCGGCGATCCTGGTGGGGCTCATCAAGGGATATGGCTTGTACTCACTCAATTTGGAATATTTACTGCACCTGCTGGTCGCGGGTGCTGGCTTTTTTCGCCTTGGTAGGTCGCTTGGCATCAAGAAAATGGGACTCCTCTGGGGTGTACTGATCTTTATGGTGAATGGATTTTTTGTTGGCAACGCACAGCATCTCGGTTGGATCGTCGCAGGGGCATGGATACCACATTTGCTGGCGAGTTATCATGCGTTCCTTCACCGACCAGATCTACGAAATATCGTCCTCACCGCCCTATTTTCTTATTTGTTGCTCAGTGGCGGCTATCTCGCTTTTTCCTTCGTGATGCTCTATGTGCTCGGCATCTGGACCCTACTACATTACTTGCGCAGGTTGCCCATCACCTCTCGAAGACCATTTCTCGTATTGCTCCTCAAGCTACTGGCATTGACTGGTTTGGTTTGCGGAGTGGTGCTGGTGGGCATGTGGGATCTTGCCGAGCATATCTCTCGAGCTGCAGGGCTTAGTGGTGAGTCAAGTATGGTGGGATCGTGGCGATTCAAGCACATGCTTTCCTATCTCTTTCCCTATCCGACAATCTTTGAGAACGGCTCTTTTTGGAGCGGAGATCAGTCCATCATCAATGTGTACATGACACTGCCTGGATTCATCTTATTGCTGAGCAGCTTAACCCTGTGGAAGCAAGATGAGCGGGTGCGCAGATGGTGGCTCATGCTACTGCTCAGTGTAGCGCTCTCGCTCGGTGATGAATTGCCACTCCGCCAATGGGCAAACCACCTTCCACTCTTTGAACTTTTTCGTTTCCCCAGTCTTTTTCGCTACTTCACCATCCTCTTAGGTTGTTTATTGGCATCGCGGAGTCTGAATCACTATCTGTTATTTCCTCAGCGAAAATTGATCTTTCGGATCTGCCTGGGGATAGGAATCATCTACATGATAGCATTGACCTATGTCCTCTCGATCGGATTTGAGCTACCAGTAAAGTCTCTGTCTGGAGCTTTTGGGGTTCAGGCCCTGCTTGGTCTAGTACTCCTTAGTATCGGCGGGTTTCTCCTAGCAAGGGCAAAAAATGGATCAAGCAAGATTCTGATCCTAGGTGCATTCACCTTTCTTGACTTGCTTATTTTTGTGCAGCTCAATGGGCCGACCTCGATCTACTCCCCCAAGGAATTTGTGTCAATGCAGTCGAGTATTGAGGATCTACCAAAGGGATATCCCTCCCCTCCTCTGTTTGATGCCCTTAGGTCCAACACAGATAAATCAA
>CAJQNM010000791.1 GCA_905479665.1 uncultured Saprospiraceae bacterium | reverse complement strand
TTATTTTGAGCAACTGGATACATCAGGCTTACAATGGAAGTCAGAAAAGATTCCTTTTCCTGAGGAAGCTGGCACCATCGGAAAATCTGCCGCGTTCGGCGATATTGACGGTGATGGTATGCAAGATCTGGTCACGACTTATGATGGAGCCGAGCAACGGATAGGTGTGATGTGGTCATCGTTAAGCTCAAATACAAAGCAATGGCATCATCATAATGTGAGTGGATTGGACGGAAACAAATATGATTTTGCATACTTGATCGACTTAGATCGTGACGGTGATTTGGATATTCTGACCAGCGAAGAAAATAACAACAGCAGTACAGTCGCTGGCTTGGGTGTAGTATGGTATGAGAATCCTTATAACCTAGCTCCACCAGATCGGTAAATCCAATCCCTTAAATTTCGGGTTGCGTTTGTAATAATTGCCCGGCACCCAAGGAAACTTTTTTGCGATGTCATCAATCAGCTCAACGCCAAAGCCCGGTTTATCTGGTATGGTCAACATACCGTCCACAATAGGATAGGGATCTTTAAATATTTCCCATTTCAATGGATTAAAAGTTTGGTTGAGTTCGCACATATGTCCGCAGGGTAGTCCAGCGACCAGATGTATATTGGCAATGGTGGTGAGACCACCGACCCAATTGTGTGGGCAATAGAGCTGACCATGCTCGTGGATCATCTGACCGATTTGCCATCCCTCCGAAATCCCACTTAAATTGGCATCGGTCTGTATAATATTCATTGCTTTAGCTGCTACGTAGGGTTGCACTTGATAACGATTCCACCAACTCTCTCCACCAGATACCATGACCGACGGCATCGCCTCGTTAATGGCAACGTGCTTTTCCAGTGACGCTGGATCATTGGTTGGAATCGGCTCTTCATACCAATAAAATTTTAGTTCTTCCAGGACTGGACAGAGCTCATTGATGATGGTCTCAAATGACCACGGAAATTTTTCGATGACCAATTTGAAGTCATCTCCAACCGCCTGGCGCAGTTTTTTTAAGATAGGAATGTATTTGTCCATGGTCAGACCACTATACTTCCAGCTGGTACCATTGCGAAACTTAAACGTGTCGTAACCGGCCTCTTTGTATCTGAGCGCTTCCTCGATGAGTTCTTCTTCGCCCTTGTCATACCAGGCATGGCTGACTCCTCCACTGGCATAGATCTTGACTTGGTCTGAAGGATCGACGCTAGTGGCAAGTAATTGATAAACGGGTTTGCCTTTAGCTTTTCCAATAATATCCCATAGGGCATTGTTGACACCAGCCCAGGCGCCCTCAGCAAGTCGATTGTGACCCTGATTATTGGTGAGAAAATCGACATCAAATACGTTTGCACCTTTTAACAGTGGTGTGATGTATTTATCCGTATAGGTCTTCAATTTGTCTGGACCACGATAAGGGCTTCCCTCGGCAATTCCGACAATTCCCTGATTCGTAAATACCTCGACGAGGGCGGCATCAGACTTCCATACATACAAGCCTGCACACCTCCATAAGTATTCACCATCGTGTTGATAGGAGAGGGGAGTGACTTTAATATCCGTTATGGTGATATTTTCCCGCTCCAATCCTTCTGCTGGATGGATTCTGTTTTCCATTCTGATGTCTTTGCGTAGGGGCGAATATCCACTCAGGAAATGAGGTGACATAGTTGCGGCCACTGCAGCGCTGGAGTGGGAGACGAAAGTACGACGGGAGATTATTTTCATTACCAAGTACGTTGTTTGAAGAATTCATCCAATTGGGCCCGAGTCATTTTAATTTTGGAAGGATTAGCTTCCAGCCAATCTAGAAAATCTACTTTTATTTCATCTTTCCAAGCTCCATCAATTTCACCAGAAGAATATTTTCCCGCTCTCAGGCAGATATGACCAAATTCATCCTTGAGTGCGATAAACTCTCCCTTAAGCACAATCTCTTCGGCCAGATGCGGGGGGATAAATACAACTCCCCCTCTTTTGGCTAGTACAACATCACCTGGAATAACCGTAGCCTCACCAATTCTAATGGGTACGTTAATTCCTGTGAGCATCATCTGCATTTGATAGGAGGGGTGCCAGCCCTTGACGAATGCATTAAAACCTTCTATTTCTTCTAGGCCTTCAAGATCTCGCAAGGTTCCGTTGAAGACGACGCCATTTTTAGACTTGGCATAAATGGAGACTCCCAAGTTGTCACCGATGATTGGTCCTTCGTTCATTTTGCCGTACGAATCTGCGACATACAAGTCACCCTCCACTAGCTGGGCAATCGGCCAGTTTACCATGTCTCCAACTCTGCCCTGCTCTGCTCCCTCAGCCTCTAATGCTTCTCGGATCACAGCTCGCTTGGGCATGTACTGGGCGGTCATGGCTCTGCCTGACATCACTCGATGGGGATGAATCATGTCCCACTCTCCGGCAAATTGGTTGTAGTACCCATTGTTACGTAGTACCGCCCAGGCCTCTTCCAGCGATATACTCTTTACTCGTTCGAGTATGTCTGCTGCTACCTTTGGACGGCCATCGGGAAATCGTTCGCCACCCCATTTTGGCGTAAGTGCAACGATCTCATTGTGATCAGGAACAATTAATTGAGCATTGACTTCTTTTTGGCAAA
>CAJQNM010000790.1 GCA_905479665.1 uncultured Saprospiraceae bacterium | reverse complement strand
AGCTGTGATTGAGTGCCAGGGGATTGGGCACTCGCGCTGTTGAGATTCAATACGAGTGTAACCACGATGGCTAGCGCCAGAACCCCGGAAATCCCTAGGACAGACTCGGCACTCACTTTCCTCATAACAGTTCTCCTTATTTCTTAACGCGCCCCGTGGTTATCTGAAGTAGTTCAAGCTCTTGCCACGCACGGCAAACGATCGGTCCGAGGACTTAATATGCTAACATATGTAAAGCTTCTGCATACTCATTTAGATATATACCACTACCAATCTTATCAGTTGATATCAGAATTTTTATTTTTACTTATCAGGCTTTTAGAAATGATCAGTAGAACGCCAAGAACAATGGCAATGTCAGCCACGTTGAAGGCAGGCCAATGCCAAGAGCGCCAATAGAAATCAAAAGAGTCGATAACGTAGCCTCTGAAAATCCTGTCAAACAGATTACCTGCAGCCCCACCAAGGATCAGGCTGTAAGCAAATGCTTCAGCTTTTTGATGGCTTTTACTAATCAGATAGATAAGCAAAATTGAGATGGCTGAAGCAGACCCAATAAACAAATAGCGCTGCCAGCCGCCAGCATTTGCCAGAAGTCCGAATGCGGCACCAGTGTTCCATACATGTACCCAGTTAAAGAAAGGTAATACAAAAACGGATTCGCCATAAACCAACGTCTGTTTAATCCACCATTTAGTCGCTTGGTCCAAGATTGCTATTAATGTGGAGATGGCTAACAAGGTATATGTTGAGACATTCATGAACATTATTTAGCCCTTAAGAGCTAAAATACGTCTAGCACCATTAAGCACGATGATCCCAGCGATGGTACCGATAATCAAATCCGGGTAATTAGTTCCAGTCCAGGCTACCAAGCCACCTGCAGTAATGACACCGATATTGACCAACACGTCATTTGCCGAGAAGATCCAACTTGCCTTCATATGCGCTCCACCTTCTCGATGTTTACTGATCATCAGCAGACAGGTGGTATTGGCAATTAATGCGATGAAAGCGATAATCATCATCATTTGCGATTCAGGTTCACTGCCGAATACAAAACGTCTCACCACCTCAGCAAGAACACCTATAGCCAATATTAGCTGGAGTAGGCCCGAAAGATGTGCCGCCCGTACCTGCATTTTTATACTATGTCCCACAGCATATAGGGCGAGGCCGTATACCGCTGCATCTGCAAAATTATCGAGTGACTCTCCAATCAGGCCGGTAGACTGCGCGATCAGGCCGGTGGTCATTTCGACAATAAACAACACTGCATTTATGCCAAGCAACCAACGGAGAGTGCGAGACTCTTGCGTAGTAGAGGCCGCTGAGCCCTCGACAGCATTGATTATTTCCGGATCGGCAGCAACGGTTTCCTGAATTGAAGCTCCTAGCCCCAAGGTTGTCAGTTTTTGGGTTATGGGCTCAATATCGCCATCGTGTACGATCTCCAATCGGCGATTTGATAGGTCGAAGGACAACATCTTAATGTTTTCAAGGCCACTTAGAGCCATTCGGATTATTCGCTCTTCAGATGGGCAGTCCATCTTCGGCACGGCAAAAACGCTGAACCATTTTCCGGATGCTTCTGAAAAGGATCTATCGGTTTCTGATGTTGAAGAATTGTTCATGACAATGATCTACTTGAGTACGATGATAAAATATTTAAAACTATAAAGTCGATATAAGGTCAAGAGTAAAAAATGGAAATCAGAAAAGGAGAAAGTTGATGCGCATTGGTCAGTTGGCAAAGCTCGTGGGGCTCGATACCCAGACGTTACGTTTTTATGAACAGAAAGGCTTGCTGCAACGGCCTCATCGACAGGAAAACGGATATCGTTATTATACTAGAGAGCATCATGATCAATTGGTTTTCATTCGTAGCTGTAGGGCATTGAACCTCTCACTGGCAGAGATTCAAAAACTACAAAACTATCAGAATTCTCCTAATCAACCTTGTGCTGAAATCAACACCTTACTCGAGGAACACATCTCTCAGGTACGATTGCAAATATCCTCTCTGCAAACGCTTGAAAAACAACTCGTCTCACTGAGAGCTACTTGCAACGACAACCGGAAAATTCAGGCTTGCGGGGTTCTTGCTGGAATCAGGGAAGTAAATATACAAGGGTAGCAATTTGAAATATTAGATGGACACTTAGATGGGGTGTAGGCTGTCCAAGATTTAAATCTCTACTTCTAAAAAAACAAAAGCCAGCGACGAGATCGTCGGACATTTCCATTAAACTTCCGCCTTGGGTCAAAATCTGCCCTTTTCACGCACTGAAAATGGAGTCCGCTATGTCTATCAATAACGGAAGTCTATTTTGAATTTTCAGATTTTCTGAAATAACGTCCGCTTTCGGGAATATACACGCTGATCGAAATTGGTCGGTGAAGGTCGGCTAAGGGCCGAATGCAGACTAACTGGAAGAGGAGGAGGCTTACCCAATAGTATTATTCCCAGGTCGTGATTGGCAGTGTGGATGCTCAGGTTTTGTTGAGTGCTCTATAAAATTTTTAATGTATATCTGATAAGCACAGGTGATAAAG